>QKHT01000087.1 GCA_003249935.1 Bacteroidota bacterium | reverse complement strand
AGTCGTTATATTTGCATCACAATTTGGATTTTTATTATTATGGCTATCAGAATTGACGAAAAGGATTTAGGTAAGTTTGTAATTGTTGGAGACCGAGTGCTTATAAAGCCAAAAAATCCCGACAGCAGAACCAAATCGGGCCTGTTTTTACCGCCTTCGGTTCAGGAAAAAGAAAAACTCCAAAATGGGTATATTGTAAAAATTGGTCCCGGATACGCAATCCCATCAAATAACGATGACGATGAGGTTTGGAGAAAGCAACGCGACGAAGCAAGGTATGTGCCACTTCAGGCAAGGGTAGGCGACCTTGCCATATTTCTGCAAAATGCTGCACACGAAATTGAATTTAATAATGAAAGATATCTTATCGTGCCGCATTCTGCAATTTTGATGCTTATTCGCGACGAAACGCTATTTGAATAAAACCATCCTGAATATGATTAAATTATTAAAACAAGGAATTTCACTGCTTAAATTTGTATTATCAGCCAAAAATACGCGCGGATATGGCGTGCAGTCGGCCAATGTCTACGATTTTGTGGATAAGGTTGTATACAACCGTTCGGAATATTATGCATGGGGATTTCTCGACGAAATGCGCAAACGACTCCGCAGCGACAATACGCCGATAACGGTCACCGATTTTGGTGCTGGAAGTGCTGTTGGAGCCGTTAAAAGCGATACGATTTCGCAAATCGCACGACGAATGGCCAAGCCAAAGCGTTACGCCCGTATGTTTTTTCGTATGGTTCAATACCTAAAGCCTGTAAATGTAATTGAATTAGGTACATCGTTGGGTTTGAGCACCATGCATATGGCCAAAGCCGATTCGGGCATTCCGGTATACACCATCGAAGGCTGTCCGCATGTGGCCCGATTTGCCGGTTCGATTTTTAGAGCCAACCATTTCAATAACATTCAAATTATCAATGGCAATATCAGTTCCGAATTGCACCCGTTGTTAGTAGAACTGGGCACTGCCGGTATGGTCTTTATCGATGGAAATCACCAATACGAACCTGTAATGCAATACTTTAACGAAGTGTTGCAGTTTGCAGATAAGCACACCGTAATAATAGTCGACGATATTTACTGGTCCGAAGGCATGCAAAAAGCCTGGCGCGAAATAAAGGCGCATTCCAAAGTATTTGTAACCATAGATTTATGGAGTATGGGTATTGTATTTTTAAACAGCGATTGGAACAGAAATCATTTTAAAATGATATAATTAATGAAGTTCAGATTCGAAATTATTCCGGCAAAATCGGCATTTGGTATCGATTATTCCGATCATCTCATGTTTGTGGGGTCGTGTTTTGCCGAAAATATTGGCGATCGCTTTGTAATGAGCCGCTTTAACACCCAAATTAATCCATATGGTGTAATGTTCAATCCGGTATCGGTGGCCAATATGCTGTACGATCTGGCTCAGCCAAATTGCCCCGATTACTCTGAAATAATTGGTGAACACAAAGGTTTATGGTACTCTTTGGCGCATCATGGTTCGTTTTCGTCCCCTTCGAAGGAGGTTCTGTATGAAAATATGATTGCGGCACACCAAAGGGGGCATTTTTGGTTGAACCAGTGTAGTGTGCTATTTGTAACCTTTGGTACAGCCTGGGTTTATCGCGAAAACAAAAGCGGTAAAATAGTGGCCAATTGCCACAAACTGCCCGAAGACCGGTTCACCCGATACCGCTTAACAGTCGAAGCAATTGTTTCCGTTTGGTTGAACCTTTTGCAAAAAATTCGTACTAAAAACACAAATCTTAAAGTAGTTTTTACCGTCAGTCCGGTGCGGCACCTCAAGGATGGTGCGCATGAAAACCAACTGAGTAAGTCGGTTTTGTTGCTGGCGGTGGAATCGCTTTGCCGGCAGTTGCCGTATGCACACTATTTTGAAGCCTACGAGCTTATTATGGACGATTTACGCGACTACCGATTTTATGACACGGATTTGGCTCACCCCAACGACCTGGCTGTGGCGTATATTTGGGAAAAAGTGCAAAGTACGTATATGTCGGACAAAACCATGCAATGCTTGAATGAAGTCTCAAAATTAGTTCAGGCTCTTAATCACAGGCCACTGCATGGCGAATCTGATGAGTTTAAGGCATACAGGGCAAATACAATAAAACGAATCCGTGATTTTGAATTGCAACATCCGGGCGTTATATTTAACGATATTGAAGAATAAGGCATATGCGGCAAACGTTGTTGTTTAAAGTAGTGGCTGAAGCCATTGGGGCAAAGGTTATCGGCAATCCCCAAAATATGGAGATTTCGAATGTCCTTATCGACACGCGTACCATTATCGATCCGAAAAATGGCGTGTTTGTAGCACTTAAAGGTCCAAATCGCGATGGGCACAGGTATATTGGCGAGGCGCGCAGTCGCGGTGTTAAGTGTTTTATTGTAAGTGATATGCAAATAGTCGGGGCCGTTGATCCGGATGAGATTTTTGCCGTGGTTGCCGATACACAGGCCGCGCTGCAAACCATTGGCACTGTTTTTCGGTTCAATTATCATGGTACAGTTATCGGCATTACCGGAAGTAACGGTAAAACAATTGTTAAGGAGTGGTTGTTTCGGATTCTGAACCATTTTGCCAATACTTACCGCTCGCCACAGAGCTATAACTCGCAAATCGGCGTACCGCTATCGCTATCGTATATCGACGAAAGTGCTTCATATGCCATTATCGAAGCCGGCATCTCAAAACCCGGCGAAATGGAGCGGCTTTTTGCTATGGTTCAGCCCGAAATTGGGATTATTACCAATATTATGGCGGCACATCAGGAAAATTTTGAATCGTACACTCATAAAGCATGCGAAAAACTTAAACTTTTTGCGCAAAGTAAGGTGCTGATTTATCCACTCGACAACACATATATGGTTGAAGCACTGAAACAAATGCCTTTGGCCGGATGCGAAAAAGTGTCGTGGGGTTATTCCAATGCAGCCGATTTGCAGATCGTTTCAATCGAAAATCCCGAGGTTTTTACTTTGGTCGAAACCTCATTTCGTGGTGGCGAACCGGTTAAGTACAAAATACCGTTTACCGATAAAGGTAGTCTCGAAAATGTATTTGGCTGCCTTGCGCTGACCTCTTTCCTTCGTTTGGATGTTGAAAAAGTGGCGCAGGTTGTGGCCCAACTTGAACCTGTTGCGATGCGGCTGGAACTCAAGGAAGGTATTAATAATTGCCTGATTATCGACGATTCGTACAATGCCGATCCGGCCTCGCTCGAATTGGCCCTTGGATTATTACATCAGCAAGCCAAAGCTGCGGCAAAAAAGGAAGTACTCATTCTTAGCGATGTGTCGGGGCTAAGTTTGGAAAATAACGGCATTGCCGGTATTATTAATGCACACAAACCAAACCGCATTATCTGCATTGGCTCTGTTCTGTCCGAAATGACACCCCTGCTTCCGCAAGGCACGCTATTTTATAACGATACACTCGATTTTCTCGACGCATTCAGCGAGGCCGATTATCGCAACGAGGTTATCCTGATTAAAGGTTCGCGTCGTTTTCGTTTCGAGCAAATTGTGGCACGTTTCGAAGCACGCCGTAACAATACGATTTTGGAGGTGAACCTCGATACATTGTTGCAAAATCTGCAATATCTTCGGAGTTTGCTTCGACCCGGGACTAAAATTATGGCCATGGTAAAGGCTTTTGCTTATGGAAGTGGCGTTTTTGAGGTGTCGCGGTTATTTCAGCGGTATGGTGTCGATTATTTAGCGGTTGCCGTGGCCGACGAAGGCGTGGAGTTGCGCCGTGCCGGTATTACCATGCCCATAGTGGTTATGACCCCGCAGGTGGCTGGTTTCGATCTTATGGTGAATCATCGGCTCGAACCGGGTATTTACAGCCTCGAAGAGTTGTATGCCTTTAACGAGGCCACCTTAGCGTATGGCCAAACCAATTATCCGGTTCACCTAAAACTCGATACCGGTATGCACAGGCTTGGGTTCGAATCTTATCAGATCGACGATTTGTGCGATGCCATAACCCATTGCAGTGGTTTGCGCATCAGTTCGGTGTTCAGCCATCTTGCCGCCGCCGACGAAGCCGACAAAGATGCATTTACAATGAACCAGATTGCACGGTTCGATAATATGGTGCAGGCCATTTCGGCTTGTGTAGGCTATTTGCCCGATCGGCACATTCTTAATTCAGCTGGTATTGAACGATTTGCTGCCCATCAGTACGAAATGGTGCGACCCGGCATTGCGCTGTATGGCATTAGTGCTGTGGCCGACAAAGGATTACAACCTATTGGGTGCTGGAAAACCACGATAACTCAAATTCGTAATGTGCCCGCAACAGAAACAGTCGGTTATGGCCGAAAAGGTTTGTTGATGCGCGATTCGGTAATTGCCACTTTGCCTGTGGGGTATGCCGACGGTTTGCACCGTAAAATGGGTAACCGGCGTGGTGGTGTATGGGTAAATGGTCAGTTGGCTCCATTTGTTGGTAATATTTGTATGGATTTGTGTATGATAGATATTACCGGTATCGAAGTCGAAGTGGGCAATGAGGTCGAAATTTTCGGACCAAATATATCGCTTTACGATGTGGCCAACCAAATGGAAACCATTACCTACGAAGTGCTTACAGGTATTTCTCAGCGTGTTAAACGGGTGTATGTAAAAGGGTAATTAATAAGTTTAATCACCGTTCCCTTACATCTAAACTGCCACATTTAGGGCACATTTCGGTTTTGTCGGGGCCCATACACGTCTCAATTACATCAAATTCAACCTGCTCTGCCGTGCCGGTCCAATCACAACTAAGGCAATGGTAGTATACGCCGGCGGCTTTTGTTGCCACAAACATAAACAACGGAAAGTTTTTTGTTGAACCATCGGGCATTGCTTTAGGTAGCTCGTAACATGGTTGGTGTGTATATTGGCTGAACCCGAATTTTTGGGCTTCTTGTCCTAATTTCTCAGGATCGAAGCCAAGGTGACCATCGAACCCATAACCATGAAACGATCCATCTTCCGGATACAAGTCGGCAATCGCCAAAATTCCACCTGGTTTAAGTATTTTTCCTAATGCTTCGAGCATGTGGTTGGTTTTATGCACATGATGAAACACCATTTGCGTAAAAATTACGTCAAACAACCCAAGTTCGGGTGTATGGGTTTCCATATCGAATAGTACCGGTTTCAGGTGGTTCAATCCACTTTCGGCCACTTTCTTTTGCATGACTTCAACCATGCCTTTCGAATTGTCCATCATCACAATTTCTGCAAAATCGGCAGCAAGTTCAAAACTCATCAAACCGGTTCCTGCACCAAATTCCAAAGCCCGCATGCTTTTGTGCGTTGTAGTGGCTTTACGAAACACCTCAGTAATGGCTTTGGTTCGGTTAATATGGCGTTGTTGCATATCCCAATCGGCAGCAACTGCATCGAATGTGCTCATGTTAGTTGGTTTTTTTGTTAAAAATATGTAGTATCACTCTGTCGAACAGCCACACAGGCAAAAGCCGGCTCATAAAATACACAAGGTATGCCGTACCTGTAAACAGATAACGTGCACCGGGATTTCTTCGGCTTGTAATTCTTAATACCAGTCGTCCCAAATCTTCCGGCGTTTTTGGCTTTCCCGATTTTGACCGTTGTCTCCAATTGGCCATAAATTGCATCAATTCAGGATATTGGCTCTCTTTGGGCAAATAATCGAGCGATTTGAACCCCACTTTCGAAAAGTTACTTACCACCGGTCCTGGTTCAACCAAAACTGTTTTAATGCCAAACTTGTGCAGCTCGGTTCGATAGGTGTCCGAAAGGGCCTCCACAGCATATTTCGATGCACAATACCAACCACCAAGCGGCATGGCGGCCAATCCGGCAACAGACGAAATATTAACGATTAAGGGTCGGTTTCCCAGACGCAAAAGTGGTAAAAAGGCATTGGTTACCCGGGCCAAACCAAATACATTGGTTTCGAACTGTTTTTTAGCTTTCTCTATAGGCAGCTCTTCGAGCGGGCCGTAAATGCCGAAACCGGCATTGTTTACAAGCACATCGAGCGATCCATGTTTTTTTGTTACATATTCTGCTGCCGCATTAACCGAATCATCCGATGTAACGTCAAGGGCCAGTGTTGTGGCACCCATTTGGCTAAAATCAATGATATCCAACGGATTGCGTGCTGTGGCAAATACCTTCCAGCCTTGTTGTATAAAAACCGAGGCGATACCTCTGCCAATGCCCGACGAGCATCCCGTAATCAAAATGGTTCGAATCTCCGGTTCATGCAATACTTTCATGGCGTAAAGATACATAAAACAGAAAAGAGTAATGCTGCTGTGCAACATTACTCTTTTGCTTTATCTGTTTTTTTACGACTAACCTACAATTACACCGCCTATAAGAATTGAAACGAGCAGCGCAAGAATGGCATAAAGTTCGGGGAATACCGCCATAATCATGGTGTTGGTAAACAAGTTGTAACCATTGCCGATGGCAGTGATTCCATTGCCGCAAATTTGCCCCTGACGAATAGCCGACAAAAGTCCTACTACGCCCAGTGTAAGTCCTGCTCCAAAAACACCGGCAGCCTGTACCCATGTAATCGCTGCGGCAAGTTTAAGTGCCGGCATCATCATAAAAAAGCCTACAAAGCCATAAATACCCTGTGTGCTTGGCAAAGCGAGTAAAATAAGAAAGCTACCAAACGCTTCGGGCGTTTTCTTTAGTGCGCCTACTGCCGCATTTCCGCTAATTGTTACACCATAAGCACTACCAACGCCGGTAAGGCCAACCATAATGAAAATACCGATGTACGCTAAAATAATTGGTTCCATAATAATTATTTATTTACTGTTTATACTTTAAATTTATTTCAATGGACTGTAGGCCACACCGCCGCCGGTGAAACCTGCGTTTTTATAAAATTCTACAAATGTTAAACGCAACGGGTGCACAAACGCACCCAGCGATGCAAGGAAAATATTAATGGCATGTCCGATAATGAGAATTATAATCATTACCAACTCATGCGCCACAGGCAAATCGGGACTAAATTGTACGGCTAATTGGTTAAATACATTGCCCAATATAGCACCCGATAACGCCAATGCAAACAACCGGATGTAACTCAGAATGTCTCCCAAAAAACCGGTTACTATTCCGTAAGTTTCCCAAAGACCCACGCCAAAATTTACAAATGGATTTTTACCCGGCGAGTTATAAAAAATGGCCGCCAAAAATCCGATACCACCAACGCCTAAAATAATTTGTGATACCGAAGTCAAATTGTCGGTTTTACCTTTTGTAATCCAATAAAACAAACCACCGGCAAGTACCACCAACACCCAACCGAGTTTACTCACAGCGTATTTTGCGCCGTTCATTAATCCCACGTTTATCGTGTTTATTACCATGCCTGTAAGTATTTGAACATAGCCCAAAATGAGTGCAAAAACCATCAGTTTGTCCTGGTCGAGCATTATTCCTTTGTATGCCTCGAGCCACGGAATTTTGGCATCTATCAGATTGATGCCAAAAAATGTGCCGCTAATAAATCCCATCACCGTAGTTGAGGCCATCAGTACCTGTCCTAATGATACAAACCGGCGTAATTCCGGTTTTACCTTGTGTTTAATTAAAGTCAATATTGCAAGCAACATCAGCCCATAACCTGCATCGCCGAGACAAAAGCCAAAAAACATCATATAAAATGGTGCCAAAAACGGTGTGATGTCCAATTCGCGGTAATCGGGTAGGGTGTACAAATCGGCAATGGGCTGAAAGAGTTTCGAAAATTTATCCTGCTTCAAGATAATTGGTGCATTATCCTGCATGGTGGCATCAAAGGCTTCGTAATAAACCTTTGCCGGTTCAATCGCCGCCACTAATTCAGCTTCTTTATCGAGTGGTACCCAACCATCAATCACCAATAACTTGCCGTTAGCTTCCCGTTTCGATCCGTGTATTGCTTTCGAAAATTCAATGTGGCTGTGTAAATCGGCTATTTCGGCCTCTACTTTTGGCATCATATTTCGGCTGAACCACAAGAGTTCGGCTTCATTTTGCGTAATGGCTGCATGGTTGGCTTCATTTTTTGCCTGAACCGCAGCCATATCCTCCGAAGGTAGTTTGTGCGGTTCTGCCTCAATTTCGGGTTTTTCGCCATTGGTAATTACTACAAAATATACCTTCGACGCTGCATTGCCTATCTCGAAAACCGGAAATGAGGTATCAAAACCATTTTCGAACCTTGCCCTACTACTGCTGAAAAACCAAAGTTTTAGCCCGTTGGAAGTCAGTTTATCTATTGTTTCAGTCGAAAAAGTGCCCCATGGTTCAGCCAAAAGCTTTTCGCGGTGTAGTTGCTGTTGTCTGGCAATCAGGTCATTGCGGGTTTCGAGCCGGGTTTCGAGCCAGACTAACAAGTCCGCAATTTCATTATGGTCTGCAATTTCGGTGTTCTCCTCAGCCGTAATATGTTTTAACCCTTTTAGGGCAGTGTTATATCGAAGCAGCCGCTCAACCTTTCGTGCAGCAATATCGCCTTCGGGTATATCCTTCGATTTGGTCTCAATATGCAGAACCCCGGCCTTTTTTATGGTTTCAAGAAATTCGGTATGGTCTTTGTGAAACACTAAGAAGCCGTATTTCCTCATTTTTACAATCATTTCTCTTCCTCCGCTTTTTGTTGGCGGGCTTTCACAATTTTTTGCGAAGCCTTGCTCAGGTTGTCTTCATCTTCGAGGAAACGCTTGATTTTGCGTATCGCATCTTCGTATCCCGGAATTTGTACTTTTTCGAAAAGATTTACCTTTTGTGTGGTTTTTTTACGTGCAAATTCCAGTAATTGCATTTTTTGCAGAAGTACTTCGGCTCGTAGCGACAAGTCTGCAAGTTCTTTAAGTAGCTGCATCCCTTCAAAATACCATTGCGGGCTGTTGAAAAGGCTAAAAGTGCGTGTTTCAAATTCGAGTCCTTCAAAAACCGGAATGCGCACCCCGGCAATTTTTCGTGCCGAAAGTTTAATGTCACTCACCCTCAATAATGTAGCGTCGAATTCATTCCAAAGCATGGCCATGGTTTTGTAGTCGTCGTATTTTCTGTTAAGTTGTTGCAGATACGATTCGTAATCGGCCTTGGCACGTTTTACTTCAATGCGTAGTGCCGACTCCTTGTTTTTGATGGTGGGCAGTGCCCTAACTCTTACTTTAAGGAGTTTTTCTACTTGCTGAAGCGATGTTTTATTGAACTGATAATTTATTGCCATTATCCGTTTTTATTGTTGTTGAACCAAAACTTATTCATTATGCTTCGGCCCAGTATTTGTCTACTAAAGCTTGTTTAATACCAATTTCCTCATGCTTAAAATGTTTGCGGAACAATCGCCATGCCGTATTAAGCATCTCTTCAATCGCAATATTTACATCTATGGCCAAGAGTTTCTCGCTATAATCGCGGGCAAAGGCCAGACTGCGTTCGTCGTAATCCGAAAGGTCGAACCCGTTTTCGAGTTTTGTTTTTGCATTGGCTGCATCGGCAAACAACCGGATGGCGGCATTCATCACCTGCGGATGGTCTTCGCGCGTTTTCTTTCCTATAACCAACTGTTTAAGACGCGATAAGCTTCGGAACGGATCCACTATAACTTTACCTACGTCGGTATCTTTACGTAAAAACAACTGTCCTTCGGTAATATAACCCGTGTTGTCGGGGATCGAATGGGTGATATCGCCACCCGAAAGTGTTGTAACAGCAATAATGGTAATTGAACCGCCGGATGGAAATTGTACCGCTTTTTCGTATATTTTAGCGAGATCGCTATACAGCGAACCCGGCATACTGTCTTTGGATGGAATCTGATCCATACGGTTCGATACAATGGAGAGTGCATCGGCATACAGTGTCATGTCGGTAAGCAGTACCAGTACGCTTTCGTTTTTTTCTACGGCAAAATATTCGGCCGCAGTTAGTGCCATATCGGGCACCAAAATACGCTCTACCGGCGGGTTGTCGGTAGTGTTTACAAAGCTGATGATGCGATCGAGTGCCCCGGCATTGTCGAATACATTTTTAAAATAGAGGTAATCGTCGTTGGTAAGACCCATACCGCCCAGAATAATTTTGTCGGCTTTGGCACGTAAGGCCACGTTGGCCATTACCTGATTAAAAGGTTGGTCGGGGTCGGCAAAAAATGGTATTTTTTGGCCCGATACCAACGTATTGTTAAGGTCGATACCGGCAATACCGGTAGCAATTAGTTCCGAAGGTTGCTTGCGACGCACCGGATTTACACTGGGCCCGCCAATCTCGCGCTCTTCACCATCCACTTCGCCGCCGCCGTCAATCGGAATCCCAAGTGCGTTAAAGAATCGGCCCGAGAGCTGGTCGCCAACTTTTAATGTTGGCCCTTTGCCCAAAAACGTTACCTCGGCATTAGTAGGAATGCCCTCGGTTCCGCCAAAAACCTGAAGCGTAACCTCGTCGCCAATAATTTTTACTACCTGGCCAAGTTTTTCGCCAATGGTGGCCAATTCGCCATAACCTACGGCCGTTGCTTTAAGCGAACAGGTCGCTTTAGTGATTTGGGTAATTTGCGTATATACTTTTTGAAATGCTTTTGTTGCCATTGTTTTACTAATTAAGCGGTTACCAACATTTTTTCGCTCAGAGCCGTTTCAAGTTCAACTTCAAATGCCTTGAACTTCTCGGAATGAAATTCTGAGTAGTTCATCTGTTTCAGGATGTTGATTATTTTTTTGAACCAAGGACCTACTTCTGCAAAATTGTCGAATTCGAATGAACCGTGACAAATATTCATCACTTTTTTAAGCATATATTCCTGTCTTTCAATGGAACATTGGCTGTCGATATCATCAAAACCATCCTGTTGCAGAATAATAAAGTCGATGACTTCCGATTTCCAGAATGTAATGTGGTACGCCACCGGAACACCATCGTCGCCCAGGATATTAATCTGCTCGTTCACTTCGAGGCCGCGTTGCAGAATCGTTTTCGCCTCGTTCACCATCGGTATCCAGTCGGGACCGATACGTTTAAGTATATATTCCTGAAATTCGGGATATTCGAGATATTTCGAATAGCTGTCAATTGGATTAATAGCCGGATACCTTTTGCTGTCGGCACGCGATTGTTGTAAGGCAAAAAAGCAGCGGGCCGCCTTTTTGGTCGATTCGGTTACCGGCTCTTTGAGGTTACCTCCCGCCGGCGATACTGTACCTATAAACGTAATTGATCCAGTGGCACCATTATTCAGGAAAACATAACCTGCACGGGCATAAAAGTTGGCGATAACCGCAGCAAGGTCCATTGGAAATGCATCTGGTCCGGGTAGTTCTTCAAGCCGGTTCGACATTTCGCGCAGTGCCTGTGCCCAGCGCGAAGTGGAGTCGGCCATAAGTAATACGCGCAAACCCATAGCCCTATAATATTCGGCAATCGTCATGGCCGTGTAAACAGACGCTTCGCGGGCGGCCACCGGCATGTTACTGGTATTGGCTATAATAGTGGTTCGTTCCATCAGCTTACGGCCGGTATGCGGGTCGTCCAGTTCCGGAAATTCGGTAAATACTTCTACCACCTCGTTGGCCCGTTCGCCACATGCGGCAATAATTACAATGTCGGCTTCGGCCTGTTTCGAAATGGCATGCTGCAAAACTGTTTTTCCGGTGCCGAACGGTCCGGGAATAAAGCCGGTTCCACCCTCAACAATCGGGTTTATGGTGTCGATGGTGCGCACCCCGGTTTCGAGCAGTTTAAACGGACGTGGCTTCGATTTGTATGTGGTAATGGCTTTTTTTACAGGCCATTTCTGAACCATCGTAATGGTTACATCATTGCCATCGGCATCGGTAAGTACCGCAATGTTATCGTCGATGGTATATTTGCCGGCGGCAATAACCGATTTTACAATGTAAGAACCTTTAAAAACAAAAGGCACCATTATTTTGTGTGGTTGAAAATTTTCGTCCACCTCGCCAATCCAATCGCCGGCCTCAACCACATCGCCCGGTTTTGCTATGGGTTTAAACGCCCACAACTTGCCTTGGTCCAGCGGAAAAGTATATTCGCCACGTTTAAGAAAAACGCCGGTCATTTTGTCGAGGTCGTTTTGCAAGCCGTCGTAGTTTTTCGACAGAATGCCCGGCCCAAGGGTTACTTCGAGCAAATGCCCGTCGAAGTGCACTTTACTGCCCACTTTTAATCCCTGCGTGCTTTCGAAAACCTGAACGTATGCTTTGTTCCCTATAACCTTTATTACCTCGGCCATTAAACGGGTTTCGCCAAGTACGATATAGCAAATTTCGTTTTGCGATACCGGTCCGTCGACCTCTACCACCACGAGATTCGCTATAATTCCGTAAACTATACCATTTGTCGTCATTATCTTTTGCCTTTACTTATTTGCGTGTTAAAAATTCGTTGGTTAAACCTGCATCGGTACTTAATTGGTGTACCATGGTTTTAAACTTATGGTTACCCGATTCTATATCGAGTATGGCCCAGCGGTTCAGAATCGAAAGCTGAATAAGGTAGGTAAATACCTTTTCGATAGAAAACAAGTAGGGTAGTGATGCTTCTGTAATATAATTCCATCGCAGCATATCGAGTTTCTTTTCCCTTTGCATAAAATCGGGTTCCTCCCAAATTTTGGCTACCTCGGCATACGGTTCAAACAAACCCGAAACGCCGAAATCGCGTGCTGTACTTGTGCGTAATTTCTTGGCTATGGCATTGTTGCCCACGATGTATTGTGCCGGTTCGAGCCCGTATTTGCGGCAGTTAAGCGCAACAAAAATGTTAACGATATTAAGGTTGAACCGAAACCAGTGGCTGATGAAGGTGTTGCGATTTTTGATGTTTTCGTTGTAATAGGCTGAGGCCAACTGGTCTTCGGTCGAAAGTGCCGATCGCTCCTCCGAAGGTTCAACCACAGCCTTAACAAAGTCAATAATATATGGCCTGTATTTACTTTGGTCAAACTGTTCTTCCTGTTTTAACGATTCCCACAACGTTTCGATGTCGTGGTGCGAATACACGCCCAACGGATTGAATGCGGCCTCGCGATCGCGAAAAAATTGCAGGAGATTCTGATTGTCGTAAGCCAAATAAAACGATTCGATGAGCTTTTTATCGCTGGCTGAACCGTAATAGTTAAACTCCTCGATAAACGCGCCAAGGGTTAGCTTGCTTTTATTGTCGTCGTAATGCAGTTCGGGAAGGCCCGCCAGCATACATTCGTATTGCGCCATGGTCGATGATGTTTATTTGAAAATTACATCAACAATACGCTGACGCAGAAACTCTTTGAAAAAAGCTTCGAAATCGTTATCTGTAAAACTGAGTTTAAACAAACCGCTTTCGGGTTGAACCACAAAGCCGCATTTAATATTATTTACCGCAGTTACGGTTATTTTTTTGCTGAATGTTTTTTGTGCCATCGAGCCTACAAACGCTACAAGCTCTTTTTCGTCGGCCTCCGATACCGAAATATGGATTCCTTCGTCGGGATTCCAGTTTTTTACTAATTCGAGAATGGTTTTTTTAATAAATTCTATATCGGTTATTGCCGGTTTTACGGCATCGGTTGTGATGGCATTGGCTACAAGATTGGCTACTTCGGCTTTAAGTCCCGACATCATCTGGCTGGCCGCAAGTTTCAGTTCGGTTAAACTGTTTTTTTTAAGTTCTTCAGCTTCGTTTGTGGCCTTATCGAGCAAATTTGCTGCTTCTAACTTAGCCATATTTTCGATACTCTTGCTTTTTTCTATGGCTTCGAAAATTAAGCGTTCGGCCTCCTCCCGGCCTTTTTCTACGCCCTCATTGTATAATTTTTCGGTGAGATCCTGCAATCGTTGTTCCATGACGCTATATTATTTTGTTGTATTTCGAAATATATTATTTCCCTTTTTTATCCTTATCTGTTGTTTTACAAAAAACGCAGCAATATTACGAATGTTTATGCGAAAGTTGTCATTAGAAATCTATTAATTTTGCAATACGTAAAGTTGTAAAAAAAAATAAAAAATCCTTTTGTAATTAGGAAAGGCAATTTAATCTTTTAAATTGCTTGATGGTTCGTTCCGATGTCTTAAAAAACATAAAAATATTTAAATAGTTTGATTTAAACGTTGTGTTTTGCTTTTAATGGGCAGTAAATAAGTTGTTTGAAAGTATTTCTATCGCCAAGTCAAACAGATTCTATTCTATACAATTTACCAAATCCGGTATTAAATTTTTAAATGCATATTGTTTGTATAATGGAATTGAAAAGTCAACAATTTGGTTTATTTCTTCAACATTGGTGAGTTTGCCGTCAGAAAATGTAAATCCTGCAATTTTGTCTCTGTTTTGGTTCGGTACATAACACCGGTATTTGCTCTGTTCGAACGTTACGGCGGAGAGACATAAATTTAGAGATGCGAAAAGATGGTTGCTGAATTGCTGAACCGAATCTATTGGTTTTATTTCGCCCTTTGTGATTTTTGCTACTTTCAGAATACCACCAATATGTGGCGTTTCTATCCACAAAAGTTCGGTAAGGCTATCGGCATCCATGTTTTGTATGGCCGCAATATTTAGCCACCTGTTTTGTGTGCCTATTTCTTTTACAAAGCCGTACTCTTCAATTTTGTTATTCTCTATTTTGTAAACTACAATGCCTGCACCTGCACCAATTTTCGATCGGATGGTTATTATTTCTGGTACTTTATCGCCATCAACGTCGGCCAACCTCGGTCTTATATCTTCAAAAACATATGCCTCAGGCAAAATCAGGTTCATAAATACCCCCCGCGAAAACACTACGAGCTGGCCGGCTTCAATTTGGTCGCCAAGTGCACCGTGTGTATATCTTTCGGTTGGCATGGCATATTGTGCATAAGTTGTTTTGGTTGTCCATTCTGCAATCTGTTTTTCGGGCATTTGCACATAATCCGAAGCCATTTTTTCGAATATTTGGGCGTGCGTTATCGTATGGGGATAGTTGTCGGTACTGCCCAATTCGGTTGTACAGGCCCAAAAAGGCATAGCGGGTATTATAAATAAAAAATATTTTACTGTAAATTTCATTTTATTTCGGATAACAAAAATTATTTGCAATAGGTTTACGACTGCTTTTTTTTCGTTAGCTCTAAAGTATGCCTCAGTAATTCGGTTCCTCCAAAACTACCATGACCCGGAATAACGATTTTGGCTTCGGGATACCGACGAATTACTTTGCGAATAGTTGACGGATAAGTGTTTAAATTGCCATCAGCTGTGTTCCCCAGCGTTTTTGCATCGATGGTTTTTGCCATACATCCGGCAAACAGTATTTTTTCGTCCTTTAACCAAATAACAATATTGTCGGTGGTATGGGCTGAACCGGGATAATAGCATTCGATGGTTCTGCTCCCGAATATAATCCGTAGTTTTTGGTCGAACCCATTTGCCGGAACTGCTAGTTGTTTAGATTGAGCAATGGCAATGGTGCGTTTGTTGGCGTAGGTTGGAATGTTTAACGATTGAAGATAAAATAATCCACCCATGCAGTCTTCATGCCAATGGTTCGCTACAAATCCCGATATTTTGAGATGCATCGAATCTGTAATCCATTTGACTAAATCTTTTGTTAGTGGTTCAGACATAGGCGTGTCGAACAAAAAAGCGTTTGAATTTTGTATATAGATGAGTCCGTTTGATGATACGCGGCCGTAGCTTGTTGTTTCAAACCACGAGACATGCACAAATGCATGGTCCGAAAGTTTAATAAGTTCAATATCGTCCGAAACCCGGATGTGCTGATATTCGGCTTGTGCAATAATACTGCCCCTTATTATGGCCATTAATAATACGAAAGTCCACTTCATAGCTCATTAATTGTAAAAATATCGTTTAAATTTTAAAAACCGGTTTTCGAACAGATGAAAGGATAACAGGCTCACTCCTATGCTATGCGTTAATGAAGTTCCCGCAATAAAGAGCCATCCTGTTTCGAATGGTAACTGTTTTTGTAGTTGAAGCACCAAATTTACAACAATACTGTGATATAAATAGAGCCCGTAGGTGTAAATACGCAATTTCGAAATCCATAAATTGTCGGATATTTTAAGGGCATTGGTAGCCGGTAATGTTGTTAGAATGATTATAGAGAAGAGTAAACCATATACCGTTGGCGACACATTGAATACCCACGTTGCCGCAATGTTAGGTAAAACTAAGGAAATACTGCACCCAAAACCATTTTTTCTGCTTTCATGGGCTTTTTTGATTTTTTCCTGTTTAGAGTCTATTCCGGATCATCTGTTTTTTATAACATCTTTACTTTAATAAGCTTTTTAAACTTAAATAATACATAGATATTCAGATGATTTCATAATCGCATGTTTTTGTAAATTACTGTATATTATTCTGTTAAATTTTGTCGAACGTCGACCGTCGAAAATCTAACGATCTATTGATTTTAAAAATATCTTATAATAATGTGTGTTTTTATAAATCACAGGATATGAGTCGTTTAAATTTTGGAAGACATCTTAAATCTCACGATTTAAGGAAGTTTGTAATCAAATTTTAGCTGAATTGAAATTGGCATCCAATTTTATTGAAGGTAAAAGGCCTGTTTCGGATTAGAGAAAGGGAAATAATAAATCTTAAATCCCCACGCTTTTTGGTATTGACCCTAAAAGAAGCTATTTTTGTGGCAAAAGCAGAGAATCCGATGCATTTTTTCGATCATTTAGGCAGATATGGGATTTTGGTAGGACGAACCTTCTCGAAACCCGATAAATCAAAAGTTTTTTTTAAGCAATTGATACGCGAAATTGAGCAACTTGGGCTCAATTCGGGTGGCATTGTAGCCATTATTTCGGTGTTTATTGGTGCTGTTATTGCTATTCAAACGGCATATAATATGGAAAGTCCTTTCTTGCCGCGGTATACGGTTGGTTATGTTACCCGCGATACCATGTTTCTGGAATTTTCTTCCACTATTGTTTGCCTTATTCTTGCAGGAAAGGTTGGCTCTAATGTGGCTTCAGAAATTGGTACGATGCGGGTTACCGAACAAATTGATGCGTTAGAGATTATGGGGGTAAATAGTGCAAATTTTCTCATTCTTCCTAAGATTGTGGCGTTTTTGCTTATTATCCCTTTCCTTGTGTTATTCAGTATGTTTTTAGGCGTTGTAGGAGGATATGTTGGTGGCGTAGTCATGACACATGCTGTAACCCCCGAAAACTACATTTATGGCATCCAGTTTTCGTTAAAAACGCACTATATTATTTATTCGGTTATTAAATCAGAGGTTTACGCATTTATCATTGTTTCTGTTTCGTCGTATTACGGATACTATACTTCGGGTGGGGCTTTGGATGTGGGTCAGTCGAGTACCAGAGCCGTGGTTAACAGTACCATTCTTATTCTTATCTCCAACCTGCTTTTAACACAAATGTTGCTCACATGATAGATGTAATTAATGCTTCCAAATCGTTCGATGGTAAACCAATTCTGAAAAACATCAGTGTAAAGTTTCTCGAAGGAAAAACGAATCTGATTATAGGCCGAAGCGGATCGGGCAAAACCGTTTTGCTTAAAAGTATTGTGGGATTACACAATGTCGACGAAGGTAAAATATTGTTCGATGGTCGCGATTTTTCGTTGCACGGTTCACAAAAGGACCGGATTCTTATCCGTCGTGAAATTGGTATGCTTTTTCAGGGCAGTGCACTTTTCGACTGGATGAAGGTTGAGGAGAACGTTCGTTTTCCGCTCGATATGTTTACCTCTATGACCAATGCCGAAAAGCGTAAAAGGGTGGAGTTTTGTCTCGAAAGGGTTAAACTGCAACATGCACATAAGCTTATGCCCGGAGAAATTAGCGGGGGCATGCAAAAGCGTGTTGCCATTGCAAGGGCTATTGCACTTAATCCAAAATATTTGTTCTGCGATGAACCAAATAGTGGCCTCGACCCTAAAACATCGCTGGTAATAGACCAGTTAATCCATGATATTACCGAGGAATATAATATGACCACGATAATAAATACCCACGATATGAACTCAGTAATGGAGATAGGCGACCGGATTTTGTTTATTAACGAAGGTCGTAATGCATGGGAGGGAACCAAAGAAGAGGTTTTTAAAAGTGATAATGAAGATCTTAATAACTTTGTTTTTGCCTCCAATTTGTATCGGCGGATTAAAGATACTTTCTGATTTGAACATCCGAACCCGTTTCGCGGTTTATTTACACGGAGAACATACGATATTGTAGTTAAAATGAATAGTTCGAATAGTAAAATACAGGCTTCAAATATAACTTTCGAATCTTTTTGCAAGCAGGTTTTAAACGATTTTAAACTTGCCTGGATTAGCCGGTATTGCAGTATTATTGGGCGGCGCGAGGTTCTTAACGGAAAAGCAAAGTTTGGCATTTTCGGCGATGGAAAGGAGTTGGCACAAATTGCAATGTCGCATGTGTTTAAAGCAGGCGACTGGCGTTCGGGCTACTATCGCGATCAAACCTTTATGTTTGCAACAGGAATGAGCAATCCGTTGAATTTCTTCGCCCAACTTTATGGCGATTGCGATTTGGTAAGAAACCCGGATAATGGCGGACGGAGCATGAATAACCATTATGGAACCCGGCTCTTCGATATTCAGGGTGAATTGAAGAATCTTACAACGCAAAAAAATTCGGCATCAGATATATCGTGTACGGCAGGACAAATGCCCCGCTTGATTGGTTTGGCTTACGCATCGAAATTGTTTCGCGAAAATCCGCAATTATTTGTATATAATCGACTTAGTAACCATGGCAACGAAGTCGCCTTCGGAACTATTGGCGATGCCAGTACTTCAGAAGGCCATTTTTGGGAAGCAATTAATGCCGCAGGCGTTTTGCAAATACCGCTTGTTATGGCTGTTTGGGATGATGGTTACGGTATTTCTGTCCCAAAAAAATTACAAACTACCAAGGAAAGTATCTCCAAAATTTTGTCGGGGTTCGAAAAAACACCCCATTCCAATGGCATTCATATCATCAGTGTAAAAGGCTGGGATTATCCGGGTCTTTGCAAAGCTTTCGAAAATGCAGTGTCAAAGGCCCGGGTACATCATATCCCGGTGTTGGTTCATGTCGAAGAACTAACCCAACCATTGGGTCATTCATCTTCCGGTTCGCACGAAAGATACAAATCTGCCGAACAACTGAACTGGGAAAAAGACCACGATTGCATTTTAAAAATGCACAAATGGATTATTGAAAACGGAATTGCTACCGAAGAAATTCTCGAAAAAATCGAATCGGAAGCCCACGAAATAGTGAGACAGGCACGCAGGGAATCGTTCGAACTTCATCGGGCTCATTTTAATGTTTATCTATCAGAATTAGAGCAAATTGTACACAAAAAAAACTGTGCATGTCCGAATGGAAAAGATGCAAAACTCGACGAAATTCTGGCACAGGTACTTACTTTGCCCGAACCTTCGAAAAAGGATATTTTAGGTGCTGCAAAAAAGATATTGCGTTACGTTTGCAACACCTGTACTGCCCCGAAAAATCTCCGTTCGCAGTTGTCGGAATGGATTGCAGAAAAAATGGAAGAGAATAACAAAATATATTCTTCTCATTTGTATTCCGAAAAAAATTCACCCCTAAATGTGGTCCGCGAGGTTTTACGCTTTTCACAAACACCCGAATTGGTTAACGGCAGCGAGATTATACGGCGTAATTTTGATGTGTTGCTCGATCTCGATCCCCGTATCGTTATTTTTGGCGAAGATAGCGGCAAACTTGGCGATGTAAATCAGGGACTTGTAGGCTTGCAGGAAAAATATGGCGAATGGCGTGTAACCGATACCGGTATACGCGAAACAACCATTGTAGGTCAGGGTATTGGTCTGGCCATGCGTGGATTACGACCTGTGGCCGAAATTCAATACCTCGATTACCTCATGTACGCCATTCAAACACTTTCCGACGATCTGGCTACATTATCGTGGCGTACAGTGGGAGGTCAATCGGCACCTCTTATTATACGTACCCGTGGACATCGTCTCGAAGGTATCTGGCATTCGGGTTCGCCCATGGGCATTCTAATTAATAGTTTGAGAGGATTGCATATTTGTGTGCCGCGCGATATGACACGTGCCGCCGGTTTTTACAATACGTTACTTCGTGGAAATGACCCGGCGGTGGTCATCGAACCACTTAATGGTTATAGAATTAAAGAGTCGGTGCCTGCAAATCTTGGCCATTTTACCCTTCCTTTGGGTGAACCGGAAATTTTGGTTGAAGGTAGTGATATTACGGTGGTTACCTATGGTGCATGTGTGCGTATTGCCTTAGAAACGTTGCCCCAATTGAAAGAATTTGGCATTTCGGCCGAAATTATTGATGTGCAGACATTATTACCATTCGATTTAAATCACATCATTTCTGCTTCGGTTAAAAAAACCGGTCGGGTGTTGTTTTTTGATGAAGATGTGCCCGGTGGAGCTACCGGTTATATGATGCACAAGGTGGTAGAGGAGCAAAAAGCATTCTATTTCCTCGATCAACCGCCGGCAACACTCACCGGCCGAGCCCACCGGCCGGCTTATGGTACCGATGGCGATTATTTCTCAAATCCAAATAGTGAGGACTTATTCGAAAAAATTTATGCCATGATGCACGAATTCAACCCCGATAAGTTTCCTGCGATTTATTAATGGTGGATTTCACACGGGTGATTCAGCATAAAAAAAAGACGACCATCAGGCCGTCTTTTTTTATTATCTTCAATAAGGGTTATTCTTTTTTGCCATCCCCTGCAATAGCATCGCGCATGTTGGTATCTGCTTGTATATTACGGAGTTTGTAATAGTCCATAATGCCAAGATTTCCCGATCGAAACGATTCGGCAATGGCCATCGGAATTTCGGCTTCGGCCAATATAACCTTTGCTTTGGCTTCCTGTGCCTTGGCAACCATTTCTTGTTCGAGTGCCACCGCCATGGCACGGCGTTCTTCGGCTTTGGCTTGTGCAATCTTTTTATCCGCTTCGGCCTGGTCGGTCTGAAGTACCGCACCAATGTTTTTGCCTATATCAATGTCGGCAATATCAATCGATAGAATTTCGAACGCCGTTCCGGCATCGAGGCCCTTGTCCAAAACCACTTTCGAAATAAAATCCGGATTTTCGAGCACTGTTTTGTGGCTTGCACTCGAACCAATCGACGAAACAATCCCTTCGCCTACACGCGCCAGAATGGTTTCTTCGCCGGCTCCACCTACCAATTGTTTTATGTTGGCACGAACCGTTACCCTGGCTTTGCAAATGAGCTGAATACCATCTTTAGCCACTGCGGTTACCGGTGGGGTGTCGATCACTTTAGGGTTTACCGACATCTGCACCGCATTAAATACATCGCGGCCGGCAAGGTCAATGGCGGTAGCCATTTTAAACGACAGATCGATATTGGCTTTACTAGCCGATACCAATGCATGTACAACCTGCTCTACATGGCCTCCTGCGAGGTAGTGAGCTTCCAGATCATCACGTTTTAACGATACAATGCCCGCTTTATGGGCTTCAATCATGGCCCGCACAATCACCGTTGGCGGCACTTTACGTATACGCATCAACACAAGTTGAAGCAACGAAATACGTACATTAGATACAAGGGCCGAAACCCACAGTACCACAGGTACATAATACAGGAACATAATAAAGACGACAATGCCAATGGCAAATAGCCCTATCGTTCCAAATCCTTGAAGATCTTGCATAACTAAGAATTTATTGGTTTAACAACAATATTTGTGTTTAATATTTTTACAACTTCAACCGGGGTTTTTTGGTTAATATAACCCCCAATCGATTTAGCCTCGACAATAGATCCGTTAATGGTGACTTTTCCCATTGGGGCCAACCGGCCAATGGTCATACCTACATCGCCCGGTTTTATATCTGTATCTTTCAATGGGTCATTAATTCCATTGATATCGGCTTTAAGCGAGATGCGTTGCCAGGTGCCCGATTTAAGTGAAACGGCAATGGTTACTGCAAAGGCAACCAGCATCGAAACAATGGTAACTACGCCACCTGTTGTTCCAAAATCGCGAAATGCGTAATAAATGCCGCCAACAGAAAATAAAATGCCTGCGATACCTGCAATGCCAAACCCGGGCAATACAAATATTTCAAGTATCAACAGAATGATGGCGAAAATTAATAATAAAACGATAATCAATATATCCATATCTACTTTGATTTTTGGGCTACCCCGTTTACAAATTTTACAACTAACGCATCAGGATATTCGGTTCTGTCTGTGTTTTCAAGCGCCGATCGGGCCTCCTCAAAACTTGCATAACTTCTCGAATAATAACGTTTTAACCCTTTGCCTAACGGTTCGATATATAAGGGTGTGAACCCCGGAAATTTCGATTCGTCGGGCGATTTTGAGAATAGTCCAAAGCGTATTCTGTAAACTACCTTTCCGGTAACTTCCGGGGTCGTAGCAGGCTTTGATTTAACCGGTGTTGTCGTTGTATTTTGTTTTGGCAAATTAGTAACAGCTGTCTGCATTGGTTCGTTTCGGGGGGTGTTGAGCATAGCCATATATGAGTCCATAATGGCATTTTCAACCTTTTCGATACCCTGTTCGTACATTTGATATTTATTGCGATAGTCGCCAATAGCCTCGTCGAGAGTACGGTATTGCGACAAGGGACGCATTTTCGCGTTCTGAACCAGAATACGCCCGTCGTTCAATAATTTGGTCGAATTTTGTGTTAGTGTTCTCCCTTCTGTGGTGTAAAAATTGCGTGCAACATCGTCGAGTAATTGAAATCTGTTTTGAAGTGCCTCCATTTTGTCGTTGAGGTTCAAAGCCTGAATTCGTTTAAGTCTCGATACTATTTCACTGTTTGGAAATGCCGTATTACAGGTTGGATCAATTTCTTTTATTCTGGCCCAATCGTCACTTGTCAGTTTCACATCGGGCGTTGTGAATACGTTTTCGAGGAGCATATCCACAGCAAGATTACCTTTTTCACCAGTTTGTTGGTTCGTACTGAAACGCGACATTTGAATGATTTGCTCTGGTGTGAGTATTGATTGATATACTTCGCGAAAGGCCAGTGTCTGAAATACAATATCATTTCGTGATGGTATCTTAATGTCGGTGCTTTTGGGTTGAACCGAAACTGCCGGGGTTATTACTGCCGGCAATATGGTTGTATTTGTGTTGGTTTTTAGTTGAACCTGCTTGGCTGGTTTTGTTTGAATGCCACTTTTAAGGATGCTCTGTATTTCGAGATAGCGTGCCTCAAGTAGTAGTTGCTTCGACACCTCCTGAGCCTTAATTATCTGGCTTTCCAAAGATGTAAGATCCCTCACCAAACCATTCCGTTCGGCGGCATCGTTACTCATTTCATATTTGTTTCGCTTGTGTAATAACAAGGTTTTCAGAGAGTCGTGCTGCGACAGTTTACTGTTACTTTCTCTAAAAAGTTTAAGTGCATTGTCGCTTATAAATTCTCTTTCATCGTAGTAAACTATCGTATCATTCACCACAAAAAGGGGTTGCGAACCAGTGGATTGAGACAATGTTGGACCCGGCTTTTGGGCAGGCAATGCTGTAATATTTGCCGGAAAATTGTTGAGCGAATCCGGGATTAAATCGTTAAATGGATACAATTTGGCCCAAAGCCTTTTTTTTGTAATGGATTCAAGGGGTTTTAGTTTTTTTGTTGGGTTTGGCCGGTATGCAAAAACAACGAGTTTTCCGGGAACACAACCTCGCGACGATGCAAAATAGCCAATATTGGCTAAGTCATCGACCACCAGAAGATAATCATTATCGAACGAAGAGAATGGAAAACCCATGTTTCTTGGCATAAGATACGCATCCGAAGAACTATTAAGTCGGCTCATATACAAATCTGTCTGGCCAATTCCTCCGGTTCTGTCCGATGAAAAATAGAGTGTTCTTCCATCGGCCTGAAGAAACGGAAACGATTCGTTCGATTTACTGTTAATATCCCCCGGTAATATTTTTGGTTCAGACCATGTATTTATAAATTTTAATTGCTCTACCAGGTCTGCATTTTTTGCATCATCCTTTGTTTTTGCATAAATCATGCGATCTCCTTTTTCCGGGGTGAACACTGTACCAAATGATGTGAGGTTCTTGTCTTCGCCCGAGGTAATAGAACCGCATTCGGGCGAAATGGTATAATTTTGGAAAAAAGTGGTTGAATCGACTACTTTGTAGCCAATCAGTTCGATTGGGGTTATTGTTTCGAGATAGCCCTGGCAAAGAACCGCTAAATCGATTCTTTTTTGAATGTTTTCGGCTTCATTGTTTTTTCGTGGTAGCGATTTTAAATAGTTATTGTAGCTGGATATGGCTTCTTCGAACTTGTAGCCTTTCATTTGCGCTTCGGCCAATGGGAGAGCGGCAGTTTTTAGCCCTTTTTTATACGCTTTTTCAAATTGTTGTTCTGCATTCTCAATATTTCCACCGGTATTTAAAATGCAGGTTCCATAGCGATACAGAAATGTTGTATTTGATGAATACGATTTTGTAAGTTTTTCGTAAATAGGTAATGCCTTAAGGTAGTTCTCCTGTTTGTAAAGTTTGTCTGCTTCGGCCACAGTTTTATTCTGCGAGAATGCAATAACTGAAACAATTGATAAACCTAAGAGTGCGAAATGCCTAAAATTCATAATAATACTGCGTTTTTATATCCCAAAGATAATTTGATTTTTTGGTTACTGAAACCTTTTACAATATTTGTATCCGATTTAAAACTGCAAATTGCAATATTTGGGGTTATTTAAGATGAATAGTGGTGAACCTTTATTGTTTTTATTATCTTCGCTGACACTTCATCATATTTAGAATCTCGTTATGTCATTAATTCACAGTATTAACGATTTAGATAAATCACTGCTTCTCCGGTTAAACAGTTTTCATTCGCCGTTCTTCGACGGTGTAATGTATCTGATTACAAATCCCAAATCATGGCTTCCTTTTGTCATTGTTTTGTTGTTTGCAGTATTTAAACGCCCATGGCGCGAATGGTTATTTCTGGTATTGGCAATTGTTGCTGTGGTCATTTTGTGCGATCAGGGGGCAAATGTGGTTAAAAATTTTGTCGAACGGCTGCGCCCGTCACGCGATCCGTCACTTATGTACGATGTGCATATTGTAAATGGTTACAGGGGCGGAAAATTCGGTTTTTTTTCGGCTCATGCAGCCAATACTTTTGGTTTAGCCACTTTGATTAGTTTGGTTTTCCGAAAACGAATAATCTCTGTAACGCTGTTTATTTGGGCTGCGTTGCTTTCGTACAGCAGAATTTATATTGGCGTACACTTTCCTTTTGATATTTTGGCAGGTATGGCATGGGGTATTCTTGCCGGTACTTTGGTCTATCGCGGCCTTTTAAAAATTTATATTTCCCGGTATGCTTCAAGCGAATCGCTTAATTTCCAGATACCTGTATATTTGCCTTTAGTGCTGTTTTCCGCTGTACTCTTCCTTATTCTTATTGCAGCTTCTGTTCTTCCTGTAATTATGTCGTAAAACATATAACGTTGTACAATCCTTTGGTGGTGCTTCATTCGATATATTTTGATGAGATTTATGACATTAAATTAACAAACATTTTGAATTGAATAATTTTTTCTCACAAATATTTTGTCTATTTTTATGTCAATAACTTTAAAACATGCTTTGGTTATGACTAGAACACTCACATTCAACGAACTCAGGAAGATTAAGGATAGTCTGCCTGAAGGAAGCATTCACAAAATTGCCTCAGAGTTAGAGTTAAGGGATGAAACCGTTCGGAATTATTTTGGAGGTGCAAATTTTAGGGAAGGGCGTAGCTTAGGTGTACATTATGAGCAGGGGCCCGATGGTGGTATTGTGGAATTGGATGATACCACAATTCTCGAGCTGGCCGAAAAAATGGTTTCAGAGTCTCGTCAACACAACCAGGTGTAAACAACAGGTTTTATACATAAAAAAGCAGCAATCCGAATTCGATTGCTGCTTTTTTTATGGTACAGGTTGAGAAACAATGCATTATGTCATGTTTTTTCAATATCTTTGCGCGCTGAAAAAAGGTAAGTATTTTCTGAAATAGATTGGATATAATTAAAACACTGTATATGAAGGTATTAAAATTTGGCGGAACTTCGGTTGGTTCAGCACAAAGAATAAAAAATGTGGCCGCATTGGTTCGTGATGGCGAACAAAAGATTGTTGTGCTTTCGGCTATGTCCGGTACTACAAACAGCTTAGTCGAAATTAGCAAAGCACTGTACAATAACGACGAAAAAGCCGCTGCAGAAGTAATATCAAATCTTTATCAAAAATACGTTATCGTTGTGGATGAACTCTATTCCAACGATCAGTCGAAGCAGAAAGGTCATTTGCTTATTACCAATCACTTCAATTATCTTAAATCATTTAAAGCCGCTGATTTTAGTGTTGCCGACGAAAAAGCAATTTTGGCTCAGGGCGAATTAATTTCAACCGCTTTAATGCACTACTACCTCGAGGAACAGGGGGTAAAATCGGCCTTATTGCCGGCATTAAACTATATGGTTATTGATGAAGATGGTGAGCCGATTTTGTCAAATATAGAAATTGCCATAAAAACCGAAATGGAAAAATTGGCTGCTGATACCGAATTGTTTATTACACAGGGTTTTATATGTCGTAATCCAAAAGGAGAAATCGACAATTTACAACGAGGGGGCAGCGATTATTCGGCTTCGTTGGTTGGTGCGGCAATTTTGGCAAGCGAAATACAAATATGGACCGATATTGACGGGATGCATAACAACGACCCGCGTATTGTCGAAAATACAAAACCTATTGCAAATCTTTCGTTCGATGAGGCTGCCGAATTGGCCTACTTTGGCGCAAAAATTCTGCATCCAACCAGTGTTTTACCTGCAAAATTAAGGCAAATTCCTGTACGTTTGCTCAACACCCTCGATCCCGAAGCGTATGGTACTTGCATCTCTACGCAAACTGAACGTAACAAAATAAAAGCGGTGGCAGCCAAAGACGGTATTACAGCGATAAAAATAAAAAGTGGTCGTATGTTACTGGCTTATGGATTTTTACGTAAAGTGTTTGAAATTTTTGAGCAACACAAAACACCCATCGACATGGTTACCACATCCGAAGTGGGTGTTTCACTTACCATCGATAATAATAAAAACCTCGATAAAATTCTCGAACAACTCAACGATTATGGCACCGTAACCGTAGATACCGATCAGGTCATTGTTTGTGTGGTGGGCGACTTTTCTATCGAAAATACAGGTTTTGTGCATAACATCACCCATGCCCTGGCCGATATTCCCGTGCGAATGATCTCTTATGGCGGTAGTATGTATAATATTTCGGTGGTCATCAATGCTAAAGATAAGGTAAAGGCACTTAACGTTTTAAGTGCTCAACTCTTCGAATAGTATCAAAAATATTTCGATACAAAGGCAGGTCTTCGGATCTGCCTTTTTGTTGTTTAAAATGCCTCGATTGCCGTAAAATAAAAACCCGTTTGACCCTCGTGATCTATGGCATAATCGAGCCGTAAATGCACATTGGTTTTGTTGGCTTTTAGTCTTAATCCGCCGCCGAGTGCACTTTTTACCGATGAGTTAAGTATTTCAGCCGGCGTATGGCCAACACTGCCAACCGAGCCAAATGCCGCTGCTTTAAGGTCTTTGTATATTGGGAACCGATACTCCACTTGTTGTAGCCATTCGCATTTATCGCGGTAAATGCCCCGCCGTATCCCTCTTAATTCATCCTGACCACCAAGGGTTGGCATCATTTGAAAAGGTACATCCCCGGCTGTAATTCGTATCAGGGTCTGAACCGCAATTGCACTTTTCTGTGATATGCTGAAATACTTGCGGTAATCACTTTCAAAAAACAGCATATTTCCTAACGTCGAGGTTATTTTGGGTGAACCTTCCAGTGTAAGTTTCAAAAAACTACCCTTTGTGGCATAAAACAGATTGTTGCGGCGTTCAACCATAAAAACCGCGCCAGCACCTAAAAGATGAAAATCTTCGGTTCCTGAGATCTTTTTCAACAGATCGATACTGTTTTCGCTGCGTTTTTGTAAATGGTCGGCCCTAAAAAACAGGGATGGGCCAAAAAGTATATCTTTTCGCACATAGTATAGCCTTTCGAAACGGGTATTAAATTTGATGGGTGTATATTTTTCATAAATATTATAGCTTGCATCAGGGCCAATACCATAAAAACGATCCGGAAATTTTTGCCAGTTAAACTTGAAATTAATCAACGATTGGTCTTTATCAAAAATTCGACCCGAAAAATCGACAATAATTTGCTTATTAAACGTATATGCAATGTTGGTATTTACGGTCGAGACCTTTTGAGTGGGATCTTTTTTCCAAAAGAAGTATTGCCCGCCAATTCCGCCAACCCAACTGGTTTCCTGTGTGTAATAGGCATAGGGAATTGCCAGAATATTGCGGCGTTTTGTGGAGTCGTTTTGGCCAAAAGTTGTAATGGCAAAAATCTGAATTGTGATTAACAGTAATATTCTAAGCATAATTGTAAAAAAAAGCCCGGTAAAACCGGGCCTTTATGGTGAGTTATACTGTAAGTATCTCTTTTTCTTTTATTGCTACAAGTTCATCAATATTCTTAATAAATTTATCGGTTAGCTTTTGAACCTGATCCTGAGCATCTTTTTCCAAATCTTCGGCCAAACCAAGTTTAACCAGCTTTTTAAGCGCATCGTTCGTGTCGCGACGAATGTTACGAATAATAATTTTTGTGTCTTCCCCTTCGTGTTTAACCTGTTTGGTTAATTCGCGTCGTCTTTCCTCGGTAAGTGGTGGAATTGAAATACGAATAAATTCGCCGTTATTATCGGGGTTGAACCCGAGGTTGGAGTTAATAATTGCTTTTTCGATATCTTTTATCAATTTTTTTTCCCAAGGCTGAATGGCAATGGTGCGGGCATCGGGGGTCGAAATATTCGCAACCTGCCCGAGTGGAACCATTGAACCATAATAAGAAACCATTACTGCGTCAACCAATTTTGGCGATGCCTTTCCGGCTCTGATATGTACCAAAGCCTCTTCGAGAAAGCTAATTGCTTTTGCCATTTTATCCGAAGCTGCATCTACATGCTCTTTATAATCTGCCGACATATTTCAAGTGTTTTATTTTTCGCAAAATTAATAATTATATTTTAAAAGCCCTAATTCTGTGATTATACATGCACATAGGTGCCAATTTCTTCGCCCGTAACCACTCTTTTTACATTACCCACAATATCCATATTAAAAACATATACCGGCATGTTGTTTTCTCTGCAAAGTGCTGTGGCGGTTAAGTCCATCACCTTTAGGTTTTGCCTGTATATTTCGTCGAAAGTAATGTCGTTATATTTTGAAGCCGATGAATCTTTTTCGGGGTCGGCAGTGTAAACGCCATCTACCCTGGTTCCCTTTAAGAACACGTCGGCACCGATTTCAACGGCACGCAGTGCGCTGCCGGTATCGGTTGTAAAAAACGGATTGCCGGTTCCGCACGAAATAATAACCACTTTACCTTGTTTGAGGTACTCAATGGCTTTATGGCTTGCATATATTTCGCCAATAGGCTCCATTCTTATGGCTGTAAGTACGCGTACATCGCAATTGATGGCTTCAAGTGCCGACGACAAGGCCAGACTGTTAATTACGGTGGCCAACATTCCCATTTGGTCGCCCTTTACCCTATCGAAACCTTTTGAAGCACCCGAGAGACCACGAAATATATTTCCTCCACCAATTACAATGGCTACTTGTACACCCATGGCTTGCAGTTCGGCAATTTGATTGGCATAATCACTTAGTCTTTTTGTGTCAATCCCGTATCCTTGTTCGCCCATCAGCGATTCGCCACTTAATTTTAGTAGAATGCGTTTAAACCGTGTCATAATTAATCTGATTTTTTTTGCTAAGATAATTATTTTTTCAGAGGTGTAGGGCGTTGTTATATGTCATTCTTGTCATATTTTGGCATTTGAATATGATAACGAACCTGTTTAAAACGAATAATATGTTAAATTGAGTTAATGGCCGAAATTTTAATCTTATAATTTTTGGATGCAATAAAAATGTGTCTATATTTGCATCACATACTTCTCATAGGTAATTTTTTCATAGGTTAAGGTTTAGGTTTGTTTTGAAGAGAGAATGCTGCCAAGCATTCTCTCTTTCTTTTTAGTTCGATATTTCTAAATCCTTGATTCATTGTTTCTTTCTGACGATTTCTGTTATTGTGTTCACTGTCAGGTGTATTTTGTACAATTATTTATTTTTAATGAACCATGGTACCTATGATTTCTGAAATACGCCATTAATGCATTGCAACAAAATGGTTGATGATGCAAAATAAAAATGCCCGTTCGGTAAGCCGAAAGGGCATTTTTATGGTATTTGGGTGCGTATTATTTTACTATAATACTTAACTTTTCTAAAATATTATCCGATGCATTGCCAATACTTAGGATAAATTCTCCCGGTTCAACCCGCCAGTTGTTTACTTTTTCGTCGAAAAATGCAAAGTCGGATACATTGAGTGGCATCGAAATTATTTTCGATTCACCGGGGTTCAGAAATACCTTTTTAAATGCCTTTAATTCTTTTTTAGGTCGCAGAACCGAAGCCACAGGGTCGCTCACATAAAGTTGGGCGACTTCGCCACCAAAGGATGTTCCGGTATTTTGGATTGTAAAAGTGACTTCAATCTTGTCGGTAGCCACTACCGTATTTTTATCGGCCTTAAAGTTAGTAATAGAAAATTGGGTATAGGATAAACCATGACCAAACGCAAACTGAGGCATTATGTTTTTTGTATCGAACCATCGGTATCCTACCAAAATATCTTCTTCGTAGTTTACTTTTAAATTTCGACCGGGGAAGTTGCCCAAAGCATGAGCAGGCGATTGTTGTAACGATACCGGTATTGTAAATGGCAGTTTGCCCGATGGATTCACTTTGCCGCTAAGTACATCTGCAATGGCGTTGCCTGCTTCCATGCCGCCGTAACCGGCCCAAACGATCGAAGGCACACGGTTTACAACGCCGGCAAGTTCTACCGGTGAACCTGCAATAAGCACGACGATAGTTTTTGGATTTACCTTGGCCACTGCTTGTATTAGCTCCAACTGTCCATATGGTAACGACATATCAATTTTGTCGGCCGATTCGGTGTCGAAATCGTGGTTCAGCCCGCAAAAAATAATGGCGGCATCGCTTATCGAAGCGGTTTCGACTGCTTTATCGATGAGTTTCCAGTCGGTGCCCGATTTTACGGTTTGTCCTACATTAGAATTTTCTTTAAAAGCCGATTGTTTGGTGTACCCTTGAGCAAAGTTTATTTTTACGGTTGAACCAAATTTTTTGGTAATTGCTTCCAATGGTGTAATTTCGTAAAGTGCTTTTATCTCGCTGCTTAGGCCGCCGGCAGCGTGCTTGCGTGTGGCATTGTCGCCGATAACGGCTACCGATTTAAGTGCCGAAAAATTCAGCGGTAAAGTGTTGTTTTGGTTTTGCAATAATACAATGGCTTCTGCCGCCGATTGGTAGGCCGCCTGTTGATGCTCAGAGGTATTCATGCTGCCGATTGTACGGTTTTTGCCATCAATCATTTTGAGTTTGAACATAATTCGTAGCATATTGCCCACTTTTTCGTCGACAATTGCCATTGGAACATCGTTGTTTTTTACGGCTTTAATCAATGGGTCGGCAAAATACCAATCTTTGTAATCCTTATTTTCGGTGCCCATTTCGAGGTCGAGGCCTGCCATTGCGGCCTTTACTGTACTGTGGCAGGCGTTCCAGTCGGTCATGTATATGCCTTTAAAACCAAATTCGTTACGCAGAATTGTTCTGCTGATATAATTATTTTCTGTACACCATTCGCCTCTGAATTTGTTGTATGCGCCCATAACGGTATACGAACCGGCATCGACTATTGCTGCTTTAAAGGCGGGTAGATAAATTTCGCGCAGAGCGCGTTCGCTCATGGAGACATCGATGGTGGTTCGATTTTCTTCCTGATTATTGGCCAGATAATGTTTTACGCTGGCTGCTACATCTTTCGATTGCAAACCTTTAATATAAGGTATCGTTAGTGCGCTTATGAGGTAAGGGTCTTCGCTCATGTACTCGAAGTTGCGTCCGCAAAGTGGCGAACGAATAATGTTAACGCCCGGACCAAGGAGTATATCTTTTTTTCTGAACCGTGCCTCTTCGCCCAATACTTCGCCGCGCTGAAAAGACAGATCGGGATTCCATGAAGCCGCCAGAGAGGTGCCGGGAGGGAAACATGTAGCCGAATCGGTCGTCCAACCGGCGTATTTCCAATTGTGCAGGTTCATTTCGGCTCTTACGCCATGTGGCCCGTCGGATAGTGCAAATTCAGGAATGCCGAGCCGTTTAATTCCCGAAACGTAAAATTTTGAATTGCCATGTAAAAGCGACACTTTTTCTTCGAGTGTCATCTGTTTAATCAGATTTGCAATCCTCTTTTCGGTTTTTGCATCGGTATGATTTTGGGCATTGAGCGAACAAACCATAACAATCATGGCTAAAGTGGCTGATTTTTTGAAAATATTCATGGATCTGTTATTTTTTATTTTACATTCGGATTCGAAAATAGTTTAATCCCTGCTAAAACGAATCATTACGACATCATGAAAACCTCATCGTAAGCTAAAAAGTCATGATTACACCCTGATTTAGTTAGTTGCAACAACTATTCAGAGCTTTTCTAACAAATTGGCTGCATCGCGGACGTACTTTTGGCAATAAGTGTCGAACATTTTTTCGTCGACCATTATTTTGTAGTCATCGGGGTCGTTTATGTCGAATTCTTTAAGCAATGTTTTGCAGTTGATGGATCCATTAATCTCAATAAACTGGTGTATCAGGATTTTGGATTTGGATAGTAGTTCGGCTTTATCATACTGTAATCCAATGGCCATTAGTGCGCCGGTTACCGCACCGCAGGTGAGTTGCCGGCGTGCTATGCCTGCACCAAATGCAGAGGCTATACGCAAACAGGCTGCTTCCGAAACTTCGGGATTTCGGTTGCAAGCTGCAAGAACCGATTGGGCACAGTTGTTTCCGTTACAGAAATATTCTACCGCTTTATCTCCTTGATTCATCGTTGTGTCTTTATTTATTTGTTGTAAATTTCGTAAAATCCTGCCTTAATTTCGTCGCGCACACGCATCAACTCACACCATATAAAATCGTCGGTACCGATGGTCTGGCTCGGATCATCGGAGCCCATGTGTAACCGGTGGGTTACTGTGCCAAAGAAAGCACGGCCGACTTCGTTGGCATCGCCACAAACGGTAATGACGTAATCCCAAGGTTCAGCCAAATATTTTTGAACAAACCGTTATGCGTGCATCGAACAATTGTAAAAAGCCATGGGCCATTGGGCTGCGGCAACTGTTGCCCGTGCAAAGAAAAAGCATTTTCATTCTGACTCATGTTTTATTGTTATTGCAAACTTAGAATGTATATTGTTATAAACAAAAAAATCCGGCAATTAAGCCGGATTTTTATATTTAAACATTTTGTTAATTATTCGAGAATTTCTTTGTCGTGCATATCTTTAAGGAAAGCCACGAAATCGTTTTTGCGTTCAGAATCCATCCATTCCATGGCACGTTTGGGGTGCTCGTTGAGTGAACCCGACACCATGTAGGGAATGTGGTAGCCCCAGTCGATTTGTTGTTGCAATGGTAATACATAATCCTGAATGGATTGCAATATTGGCAGTAACCGATATTTTGGGTTTTTAAGAAATGCGACAAGCAATTCGGTAGGGCAGTTGCCTGCACCACGCCCCAAGCCAAGAAATGTACTGTCGAGCATATTTACACCATTCATTATAGCGGTAATGGTGTTCGAAAAGGCCAATTGCATGTTATTGTGTGCATGAATGCCGATGGTTTTGCCCGGCAAAGCATCTTTATATTTTGTGGCAAGGGCTTCAATATGTTCGCAATACATGTTGCCGAAGCTGTCTACTAAATAAAATACCGGTACTTTCGATTTGGCTACGTCGTTGAGGGCTTCGTCCAAATCGCGTTCGTTAACTGTAGAAACCGACATGAGATTGATGGTGGCTTCGTAGCCCAGATCCATGCAATATTCGGCATGCTGAATGGCCTTATCCATCTGGTGTACATAACAGGCCACCCGCATCATGTCTATGACACTCTCTTTTTTCGGTTTTATTTGGTTGAGTTCGATACGGCCTATGTCGAGCATGGCCGAAAGTTTGGTGTTGCTGGGGTTATCGCCCACAATACGGCGCAAGTCGTCTTCTTCACAAAATTTCCATGCGCCGTTTTCGGTACGCGAGTAGGCGGTTTCGCTGCTTTTGTAGCCAATTTCCATATAATCCACACCGGCTTCTACGCAAGCGTTGTAAACCGATTTTACAAAATCGTCGCTGAATTGCCACTTATTCATCAGACCACCGTCGCGCACGGTGCAATCCATAATTTTAATCTCTTTGCGATACATATCAGTTGTTTATTTTAATCCTCAATGAGTTTGTGCTCCTCCTCGATACAGTAGCCGAGCCATGTGCGGTATATGGTTTCAATAACATCGGGGTTGAGTCCTTTCGCGGCGGCCAATTGCCGGCGGGTGGCAATTACGGCATCGAAACGTTTTTGCGCCACCACATCATCGGCCGTCTTTTTAAATTTCACTATGGCCTTCACGTATTCGAGCCGTTCGGCCAAAAGCGATATAATTTGCTGGTCGATGTGGTCGATTTCTGCCCTTATTTCCTCCTTCGAATTGCATTCGTCGGGTGCAATTACTACTCTTTCGCTTGTCATATGTGTACTCCCTGTGTGCAAAATACCTTGCGGAATTTTAATCCGATTTTAAAAACGGCTGCAAAATAACGAATAGTTGTATATTAACATAACGATTTGCTGATATTTGTCACTTTTTGTTGTAATTTAAAACAATTGCGAATTAAAAAGTTATAAAAATGATGTAAAATGAAGGTATTAGTTTGGGTTTGTAACAAAGCAAAGCACAGCTTGTATATCAATTAAATGGCTGAACCGGTGCACCCATGGTTCAGCCAAAAGAAGAGTAGTAGGGCGTAATGATAACTACATAAGAAAGTTAAACAAGAACCCCACCAGCATGATGCCCGAGCCCACAATGGCGATAAATGTAATGATAAGTGGCATTTTAAGCACTTTACGCAGGATAACCATTTCGGGCAACGAGAGGCCGATTACCGACATCATAAATGCCAGCGCAGTGCCCAATGAGGCCCCCTTTTCGATGAGTACCGAAACAATGGGTACAATACCTGCGGCGTTGGAATAGAGCGGAATACCAATGAGAATGGACAATGGCACCGAATACCAGGCCGATTTGCCCATGAGCGCGGCCATAAAATCTTCGGGTACATAACCATGTGCGCCGGCACCGACCAAAATGCCCAATGCCACATAAAGCCAAACTTTGGATACAATTTCTTTTACGGCCTCGTAACCTTGCGTAATGCGGCTTTCGAGGTTTATTTTGTTTTCGGTTGAACCGGTATCGCCCATTTCTACGGCATATACCCAGGGTTCTACCCATTTTTCGAGTTTCAACTTGCCAATTAAATAGCCTGCCACAATGGCGACCATTAATCCTGTACCCACATAAATGGCCGCTACTTGCCACCCAAAGAGGCCATAGAGCAAAATAATAGCCACTTCGTTAATCATTGGGGCCGCAATCAGAAACGAAAACGTAACGCTCAGTGGTACACCCGATTCAACAAAACCCAAAAAGAGCGGGATGGCCGAGCAGGAGCAAAATGGCGTAACAATGCCCAGCGATGCAGCCATAACGTTGCCCGTAAAGGTTTTTTTGCCTTCGAGTGCTTTGCGGGTGCGTTCGGCCGTAAAAAATGTACGAATAATACCCACAAAAAAGATAATGATTGTGAGCAAAATCATTACTTTGGGAAACTCGAAAACAAAGAATCGGATGGCCTCAGTTAAATGCGACCCTTTTTCGAGGTTCAGTACCGAATCTATTAGCCAATTGGTTAAAGGCTGTAAAAAATGATATAGCGTGAGCAGTAACGTGAGTATAATTATCGGAATACCAAATAGTTTTGTGTTTGTCATTTTATTTGTGTTATGAGCAACAGCTGCAATGGCCCGATTCGTTACTTTTTTTATTGTTGAGTATCCGTTTGATGTCGCCGGTACAGCAAATGCCTTTCGGATGCATTTTTTTGCAATTGTTGCCATCGCCGGCAGTGGTTGTGGTGCGAATGTCGGCTAATGTTTTGGCCCCATCGGCAATGGCTTTTTCGATGGTCGATTGAGCCACGTTGTTGCAGTAACAAATGATTGGATCCATATTTTGTGCGGTTAATTAACGAAAAATATAACGACGTAGTAAATACCCACGCTTACGAACAGCGTGGCCACAATGCGCCGGAACCAAAGTTCGAATGTTTTTATGCGACTGTAAAGCACACCCACATTGCCTACGGCATAAGCCAGCAACCATGCAAAAATTATTACCGGAACGCCTGTGGCAATGGCAAACAATACGGGCAGATAGAGTCCGCCCGCACTACTTACCGTAATGGGAATGAGCATGGCAAAATAGAGTACACCACTGTACGGGCAAAAGGCCAGCGCAAAAGCCATTCCCAAAAGCAGTGTACTCCAATAGCTGTTTTGTGCTTTTTGTCCAATGCGTTCGGTGAGATTGGCCAGTGCCGGAAACGGTATTTTAATCATATCAAGCATAAACAGGCCAATGACAATCATCACCGGGCCCAGCAACTTTTCGCCCCAACCCTGAAACAACATTGAGAGGTGCATTTTGCTGGTTCCGGCATAAATAAGCAGTGCAAGCCCGGTATAGCTTATGGCGCGGCCCAGCGTATATACCAAACCACTAATAAACACCCGCCGCCGGTTTTCTATGTGTCGGCCTATAAACCCGATAGCCGTAATGTTGGTAGCCAACGGGCACGGACTAATAGCGGTCATGAGTCCGAGCACTATGGCTGTGACAAAAGCGTACGGCGAATTTTCGAGAATCTGTTGCAGAAAATTCATGCTGTTCTTACTTTTTCAGAACCTTGTCGATGGCTGCTTTTATGGCTGCTTGCAGCTTTTCGGGCGACGAACGGGCATACATAAAACCCTGTTCGGTGAGGTCGGTCCGTGTGTTGTTGCTTATAATTAAAAGTGCCTGACCTTCGGCTTTGCATTTTTTAGCCAATGCATTATTCTGTTTTTCGTCGAGATTTACTGTGGTAAATTTGATTGTTTTGTTTGCCATTTCCTTAGCGTAAAGCGTATTAAGTGCTTTTACCGTTTCGGTTTCTACGGCATTGCAGGTTACACACCGGCGGGTAAAGTGAAAATAGTACACTTCGATGGTATTGATTGCAGCCGGTTTTGGTTCGTTTTGGGCCGTAATTGAACCCAACGAAAAAACCATCAGGAGTAATATGGTGAGTTGCTTTTTCATGATAAACAGTTGTTATGCATTTAAAATCATTTGTTTTATCTCATCCGACGACGGCAGACGCCCTTTCATTACTATTTTGCCATCGACCACTAATGCCGGCGTGGCCATTACGCCCATTTTCATAATGTCCATAATATCTTCTACCTTGGTAATGTTGGCGTTAATGTTGTTTTCGGCCACCACATCGCGGGTAAGTTTTTCGAGTGTTTTACACTTTGCACAGCCTGTACCTAAAATTTTTATTTCCATCATGTGTTTTTTTATAATGTGTTACAATTTTCGTCTTTTGGTTGAACCGCAAAAAGCGCCGTCATCAGCATTTTGGCTTCCTGCCAGTTGTCGCGGTTCAGGCAATACCTTATTTTGGGACCTTCGATTTCGCCCTGAATGAGTCCGGCCGATTTCAGCTCTTTAAGATGTTGCGATAGTGTGGATTTGGCCACCGGCAGAATATCGCTCAGATTTCCGCTGTAACAGCAGGTTTGTTGCGATAGCAGTTCCAAAATGTACACCCTTACCGGATGCCCCAATGCACGGGCGTAGCGTGCTGTTTTTTCTTGTTCTGATGTAAAAATGATGGTTTCCATTCGTAGTTCGTAGAATTACGAACAAAGGTAACGCTTTTCGGTTCAAAACAAAAAAAACGCCGCAAATATTTTAAAATATCTGCGGCACGCTTTTGCAAAAGTATTGGTACGAATTAGTTTTTTACAAATTTGAGGGTGTTTTTGTGTCCCTGTCGGTCAATGGTTAGCAGGTACAAACCGGGGCTAAGTTGTGATGTATCGATGCCTTGTTTGGTTTCGGCAACTGTTGCGGTACGGAGTGGTGCGCCTTGCAGATTGGATATAGTAAGCAAGGTTTTACTTTCCAATGGTTCAGCAATAAAAAGTTTGTTGTTTACCGGATTGGGATATATGGTGTATTGCTTTCCCGATGCGGCTGTGGTAGTGATATTATCGGCAATATCCGAAAAATTGTAATAATCCACACCTGGTTCAAACACCACATCTACGGTATGGTTTGCCGAAATATTTTTAAACTGAACCGTAGGCGTACGTTTGTTAAGTAATTGGTTGCCTCTTTCGTAAGTCAGTTCACCATCAATGGCGATGGTTTTAATCCGGTTCCCATCATTGGGTTCAATATAAATGGTTTGCGTCATACCCGAAGCAATACTCACCGATCCGCCCGAACCATTGGGTCTGATGTTGCCATTGCCGGATTTGGTCCATTTTACGGTGTAAATTGTGCCTTCGGTGTTAAATGTAATGTTCTTGGCTTTTGCTGTATTGTCGGTATTTGCGCCATTAGTTCCTACAAGATTCAGGTTGAAATAATTCTTGTAATTGTCCCAGGTAAGCAAAACACCATCGATAAACACGTTGGTGAATTTCCAGCTATCGACCCAGGTATCGCTGATGCCCGACAGGTCTTGTTTTACAATGACACCGGCCGGGTTGGAGAGTGGATATTCGGTAGTGACATTCTTAACCAGGAAGTTTTTAAGATAGCCGGTGCCGGTACCCGAGAGTTTTACGCCAACGAGGATATTGGTTCGGTTTTCTACGACAATATCCTGAAATACATCGTCGGTAAGTTTAATGCCTGCATCGGCCATTCCGCCATTTATAACGCCCACATTACCTTTGTTGGCGAGCGATGTTTCGTTCCATTCGCTGTTAATAACGTACATATTGTAGTATTTGGCGTATCCCGTACCGAGATTGTTCCAACCAAGCTGACCCAATCCGCCATTGGTCATGGGCCAGAATACGGCATTTTTTACATCGTGCTGGTCGCGGGCATAATCGTAGTCGTCGCTGGTTTTTATAAATATACGGTCGGCCAAGCTGCCCGAAGCGGGACGGATGCCATCGTTATTGGAGCACCAACCGAGGAGTTTGGTTCGTTTGTATGTCGAATTTTTTCCGCTTGGACAAGTGTGATGCCATGCTTCGAGAAAGGTAACACCATGGTAAACGGCACCGTCACTAAACTCGCAAAAGGCCTCTTTAGTCGCGGTAATAAGGTTGTATGGCTGATCCACGGCAATGGGTTTTGAGGCTTCGGGACGAACAATCTCATGCATCAGGTGGCGGTGTCCGGTTACAATGCCCGTGCCGTAAATCCAGCAATTGGCATTCCCATTGGCATGAAATCCGCCATAAACAATAGCTCCCGGAGCAAGGTAAACTTTTTGTCCGGCTTTCGCTAAATTTAATTTGCCACGGTAGAGTGGGGCATTATCGTATTCGGCCTGCGTAGTTACCCAGTTTCCTGCGGCATCGGCTTTGTCCCACGATGAGTTTTTCTCCCAACGGCCCGGATGTGTCCTTAGTTCGGTTTCGCCTGCCGGAAAGTAGATGATATTGGCTGCTCTGATGGTCGACAGAGGCGTGTCGTTGCTCCAAACCACCACGCCGGGGTCGGTGGGTTTGGGAATGTTGTAGCCGTATTGCGATTCGGGTACTTCGGTAAAAATCATTAATCCATGCCGAATGTCGGTTCCGCCAGTGCGGTTATCGTCGCGGTTTATGGTTTTATCGGCCGAACCAAAGCTAAAGTTTACGCTCACATATTCGGGGCGGTCCATCATAAATCGAACTTTTTTGCCATCGAAAAAGTTTGGAACAAAACCAAAGGCCTTTGGGGCCAGTTCAACACTTACGGCATTTAACGAGGAATAATTCTGAGTGACTTCCACTTCGATCGTTCCGGTAAATGCGAACGAACCGAAAGACAACGATCGGTCGGCCATAAAATCGGATCCCGCATCATCCCCAACCTTCCAGTGGTTGGCATAAAAGCGTTGCGTCGAAAGAAACGTTGTAATATCCTGCCAGTCGCCGTATGTTTTATTTGTGTCATCGTACGACCTTGCGCGAATCGTGTATCTGGCATTGGAAATAAGTTCGGATTTTTGTGGCCAGGGATAGTTTGTGATTTCAGCATTTACCGTAAATAGGGTTAATACCGATAGTAATAAGAGTAAAAAAGGATTTTTAATTTTCATTGTAACTATGTTTTTTATTTAAAGTGGCGACTAACTTAGATTTTGTTATATTGAAATTGTCGTGAGCCAAAGCTAAAAAACATTATATATACGAGCCTGCACTGTCAATACATAAATATGGCAATTCCGTTCGAAGGTGAGTAAATAGTGCGACGAAATCAATTTTTATCAGGGTAGCGTCTTAGTTGTTATAATTCAAATTGCGAGCGGGATTAACCACGAAGATGTGTGCCGAAGGCATCCCTTCGGGAGAAATGTGAAGATGTGGGCTTTCTCGCGTGGGTCTCTGTAAAGGTTGCAAACCCCTGCCAGACATAGAGAAATGCAAGGATGGGCTTGGGCATGATTGCCTTAAAGCAAAAACATTTTTTTCTCACATAATCCCAAAGTACCGGGCTTCTGTTTTCAGTCTCTGTTCTTACAATCAACACTGGTTTTTCCAAGGTAAAAAAGTTGCGCAACTTGTATCGATGAGTTGCACAAC
>QKHT01000107.1 GCA_003249935.1 Bacteroidota bacterium | reverse complement strand
TTTAAATGGAGTATTACTGTTATAATAGTTCGTTAAATTTTATTTAGTCTTAAATTTTCTCGTTCAACTACCCTTGCGACATAATGTCTACGGCTTACAGAAAATTTTTGTTTTCATCAAATGTCACTTTTGGACAGAGCGCAATTCAGAACAAATCCATCACTGTATCTCGTACAATTAAACTTTTCACATATCCTAATTTAAATTATTTAGAAATTTTTGCCCCTAATAATCAGTTGGTTAATAAAATAAACCACTATTTATACATTTCAATCGATAGAGAATTTATTTTTTTTTTTGAATTTAACCACACCATAAATTTCTTTGAAATTCTCTCATCGATTCTCCTTCTTTGGGAATAGGTACAAAGTCGGTATCCGGCTCATAAAAAGTCGGATTCGGCTTTTTACGAAAAGTGGTATCAAAATCGTAGTTTGAATTACAGGGTGTTCCGCCTATCTGGCTGAAAAGTTCGATGCCTATACTGCCGGCGTATTTACGAATATTAGTAAATTTATCTATTTGTTGGTTTTTATATACTCCATTTTCGAAGTAAAACTCGTTGGTTTGCCCATCTTTAAACAAATTGCGTATTCCGTTAAAAATGCTCATGCCAATGGATGTTTGATAATATAAATAATCGCGGGTTTTAGCGTCATCGAAAAAACCACCCATTCCGAGGGCAGCAGTGCCCCGTTTATAGTTTACATCGGGTTGGTTAGTTTCCAAGCCGAGTACTACAGTTGATTGAGAAAATGCTGAGAAACCGACCCATAATAACATAATAATGAGTTTTGATTTAATCATAAATGTGCTATTTTAATATTTATCGTTAATTAATATCTATACGTTGTTTGCCCTTTTTAATCGTGTGTTTCTTTCCATTAATAATAAGCGTGAACCTGCTATTGGAAGCCACTTCGACGTATGATTCGCAGGCCACAATGTCGGTAACGATGTCGCCGAATTGGAGATTTTTAATGCCGTAGATGCCTTCACGCTGTTTGTGCCATTCAACCGTTTTCGATTGGGCATCGACGGTATGAAACCCCAAAACATTTTCGATGAACATGGAGATTGGCGCAAGTGCCGACCATCCGCAAAAATCGGGGCGAACCACTTCCAATTTGTCTTTAAAAATACGTTGTGAAGGCTCAGGTTTCGAAGGGTTATAGCACTCCCAAATGGTTGCCGGCTTGTAGGTTTTATATGTTTGAACCATTTGACTGAGCAATTTGTATGCATTATCGTCGGCAATTTGGAAATATCCATATTTTTCTAACGCTTTGGTTGCCATGTAGGCTGTGGGTATCCAGATTCCTCCACGCCAGTAGTCGCCATACTCGGCATTAAAATTCTTATCGTTTCGCGAAACGGTAACCCATGGATAAGTGCCTCCAAATTCTGTTGGATTGTTGGCATATTCAGCTAATCGTGCAGCCTGTTCTTTAGAGGGAATTTCGGCCAACATTACCCAATATACAGCCGGAGTTCTAACCTTAACAAACGACGAATCGGTTTCTAAAATGTCGTAGTAAAAACCATCTTTTTCGTCCCAATAGAATTTATTTATTATTGCTTTCTTCTCGTTATACAATAATTTGTATTTTACAGCAACTTCGTTGTTTCCGGCAACAGCAGCTAATTTTGAAATATATAACGCCGATAGTGCTTGTTGAGCCATGGCATCGACCCAAAGTAGTTTCGACATTTGTTTACCCCCACGAGGCGTGTTGTCCATTCCACTTTGCACACCATTCCAATTATATCCAATGCCTTTGTTGTTAATTCGCACAGGTCGATGAATAAATTGAAACTGCATGCCCGGTTTTAAAGCTTCGAACCACTGATAATGACGTTGCAAAAACTGATCGTTATTCACCAATTGGTTTAAATGGGCATAGTCGTTCGTGAATTTAAAATAGTCGTGTTCGACCCAAGCAAAAAAGGGCGGATTGTCGGGATGATGTATACTCAACGAACTCTGATCTTTATTCAATATAGGCTTATAAAAATTATTCAGACTTTCGATTCCCGGAAATAGTTTTGGCGAATATTTGCAGAAAAGAACCATGAATTCGGTATCCCAAATCCAAATAGCATCGTCGTTAAAAGCTTCGTCCATGTAGGGCGATTGCGGTATGCTATCCTGAATTTTAATATGATCGTAAGCAAGTTCCCATGCTTTCCAATAGAGATCAACCATTTCGGGGTTTTCCTCAAAAACAGGTTGAGGAATCATGGATCTGTCGAAGGGCTTTTTCTGTCCGTACACAAAAGCCGCAGATAGAAACATGAATAGTATGAGCATGCTTTTTATTCTCATTCTATCATAATGACCATCTTTTAATATCCTTTTAAAACCTATCATTGATTTGTATCCATGTATTTCTTATACTCCTTATATTGAGGTCCCCAACCGGAATAACGAAAATGATCAAATATGTCACCATCGCCAACAACACGTGGGTCGTCAGATGCTTTTAGTTCGTTATTAAGTTGCTTCGAAAGTTTTTTGAACACTTTAGCATACGCATTATCATAGGCCAGATTATGTATTTGCCATGGATCGTTTACAATATCGAATAACTCGTATTCGGGTCGTTTGGCAAATGATAAATCGTATAGATATTTATGGTTTTCATCCTTATCCTTGTTTTTAATCATGTAATATTTTGTTGGACCGTTGTCGCAATCGCCATACCACATTCCCGGAATAAAAGCATTCTTATAATCACCGGTACCGGCGGGCCATCTTTCGGGGTGAAAATTACGAATTAACAGATATTTATCCGTTCTAATCGCACGACAGGGATAGCCACTGGAATCGTTGGCCATTTGACTTGGTACGTGGCGTTCTTTGCCAAACAAGATAAAATCGCGTTCTGCTTGAATGCGCCCATCTTTACGGGCGGTGAGTTGCGGATATAGGCTTCGCCCGGTCATTATTTTCGGAATTTTTAAACCTGCAGCTTGAAGAAAGGTAGGTGCTAAATCGGTGAGGCTTACAAAATCCGTAACGGAGTGCCCACCTTCGAAATGTCCCGGCCAGTAAATTGCAAGCGGCACTCGGGCTCCGGCATCGTAGATATTGCTTTTACTTCGAGGGAAAGGCATACCATGGTCGCTGGACATTACGATAATGGTATTATCCAATTCTCCGGCTTTACGAATTAATTCAATATGTTATGTTCACCTGTTTCGCGGTCGAAACGTTGCACTTCGAAATAATAATCGGCAATATCGCCCCTAATTACCTTATTGTCGGGGTAATATGCAGGCACTTCGATTTTGTCGAGCGGAATACCACTTTCAGCCCCTGAATTCAACACATATCCTCGGTGTGGATCGTGTGAACCGAACCAAAAACAGAAGGGCTTGTCTTTTGGACGTTGTGCAAGAAAGGTTTCAAAATCTTTAAACTCATTTCCGGCAGGGTTTCGTTTCCGATTGCCAAGCTCTCCGGGTCCCCAACCTTTGCGGGTATAGCCTACAAAATAGCCGGCTTTCTCCAAAATATCGGTATAAACAGGATCATTCATCGGAATTGGCCCGTAAAGATTCGCAGCCTCTTCTAATCGCCAGTGCCACTGTCCGGTTAAAATGGCGGCACGCGATGGCGCACACGATGGAGACGAAATATAGGCATGCTCAAAAAGTACACCCGCTTTGGCCAGCTCATCGAATACCGGTGTTTTTACAACCTTGTCGCCATACACTCCGGCATGTACACCCCAGTCGTCGGCAAGCGACAATAGGATATTTGGCTGCTTTTGCGAATATGCCTGATTGTTGGTCAACAATGCAAGGGGCATAGCCAAATAGAGTGTTTTTGTAACGAGTGGGTTCATATTTTTTAAAAATTGATATGAGATGTGAGACAATAACAGCCAGGCGCATTAAAATTTTGCCATCCGGATAAAATTCGGGACAATTTTTGTGATAGAGCCGCTCTCATGTTTGTTTTATCGAAGCCAATACCCAACTTTGATACCTGCATGTTAATCGTTACCAATGGGTTCATCTATCTGCTTAAATATTGCTTTATCTATTTCACGGGAAACGTTGTCCGTCTAAGCACTGTACTTCCAATCGGAACCAGCTCTACATTGACCGGATTACCTGAAGAATTGAGGAGTTTGCCGTTCAACTTTACGGGTGAATTGGCAAATGGATGCAACAGATCGCCACCTTTAAACACCGGCGCGAATTTGGCATTCGAAGGCATCTTATAATCCCAACCTATACTGTCGGTAGCCTCAATATCGTAAAGATGAAACCCACTTTCGGGATTAATTACACTTTTAGTTGGTTTGCCATCGCTATCCGGCTCGGGATCATTAAGATTCGAAATCTCTTTTTTATAATTTAAAGGAAGTGCAAAAACAAGCGGTCCCCGTTTCAAGTAGGTCTCTTTTGTATCGGCTACTTCTTGCATCTCTTTTACAGGAAAATCGAACGTAAGTGTAAACGTGTCGCCCTTTTTCCATGTACGATCTATTTCGATATAACCACCTTTTTTTACAGTACCTTTAATGCCCGTAACCGTTACATTGGCAGCATCGGCCGGAATGCGAAAACGCAATTTGTATTTTAAAGGTTGCTCCGGAACAACGGTAAATACGATTTTGTCAGCGAAAGGATAATTGGTTTCCTGTTTCAAATTAAATTTCAGACCATTAATAACGGTATTTAATGTGCTGGGGCCATAGAGTTGCGCCGTAAGGTTATCTTCGCCTTTGAGCCACATGCCTTCGATGTAATAGGGGAGCAATCGCCCGCCATTTAATACGCAACAGGCTGCAGCCCGATGAAAGGCGGAGAAAGCGTGTCGTTGACCTTTTTCGCTCGGATCGGCTGCAATGCGGTTGTCGGTAGAGACATACGACAATGCTGTTAAAACCGGAAAGCGTGCCCCCTGACCGGCATTGAATGTCATTGTCTCGATGATGTCGGCCACGTTGGAACTTTCGTTCATTGCCATCATTTTAATCAACGACTGTACATTCTCGGCTATCCCACAATATTCGTATCCC
>QKHT01000093.1 GCA_003249935.1 Bacteroidota bacterium | reverse complement strand
TTTTGTTGCCTCGCCAGGACTCGAACCCAGACAAACAGAACCAGAATCTGCTGTGCTACCATTACACAACGAGGCAGTTTTAATTTGAGATTGCAAATATAGCAATCTTTTGAAATTGGAGAAAAAATACTGAAGATTTTTAATGCAATTTTGGATTAAATCATAGGTTGGCAAGCCTGCGAAAAACTAATCATTCAATAGTTTTTCAATTAAAGGTATGAGTTTGTCCGGTGATGTGTAAGAACCAAGTCGTTGAACCGGAATGCCATGTTTATCGACAAGAAATTTCGTAAAGTTCCATTTAATGCTGTTCCCGAATATACCTTTTAACGATGATTTAAGATATACAAAAAGCGGATGTGTTTTCTTTCCATTGACATATATTTTTTGAGAAAGCCTGAATGTAACCCCATAATTAATACGGCAAAATTTTGAAATCTGATCTTTGCTGCCAGGTTCTTGCCTACCAAACTGATTGCAGGGGAAGCCGATAATTTCTAATCCTGATGAATGATATTTTTCGTGCAATGCCTGTAGTTGAGCGTATTGAGGCGTAAATCCACATTTGGATGCTGTGTTTACTATGAGTAGAACTTTTCCTTCGAATTCGCTCAGATTGCATTGCCTGCCCGATATTTCGGTGAACGAATAGTCGTAGATATTTGCCATTTATTTGTTATTGAAATATACCTGATACAAAAATTCAAATTCTTTTTCGAAGTTAGGCGTAAACACGCTTTTCCCAATGTTTTCTTTAATTTGTTGAACCGGCCAAAATTTACCATCGTCAACCTCATTGTGGTTTACCTTTATGTCTTTTTCGTAGTTGGCTACAAAAGTGTAAACCAGTTCCGATTCAACATCTGTTTCCCAAACATATTTCAGAATGAACCGCGGGGTAAAATCAGTAATTCCGATTTCTTCGAAAGTTTCGCGCCTAAGGCCATCATCGAGGTTCTCCCCAAAAGAAAGATGTCCGCCAACAGCAGTATCCCATTTTCCTGGTTGAACCGTTTTATTCATGGGTCTTTTTTGCAAGAATATACTATTACCTCTTAAAATATGCAAATGTACTACCGGGTGTAGAATTCTTTCGCCATTGTGGCAACACGATCGGGCAACTTTACCCTTTACACCACCACTTTCATCAACAATTGGTAGCCACTCTTCATGTTTCGACTCTTTTTTATAATAAAATATTTTGGAAGCTTCATACCCAAAATAGCCCAAGAAAAGTACAAAAACAAAAATTCTGGCAACAAAAAACCATACGGTATAATCGAACCAAATGGCAGAGACCAATATGGCTGCAATGTGAAAAATTAAAATGAATAAAACATTTTTAATTGCACTATTAAATATTTTGAGTTGGCCTTCGGTTAGCACTATCCCTTTGACATACTTTTTCGACATAAGCATAAGCATATTGTAGCGGGTATATGCCACAACACCCAAAATTATCGACAGTGCTGTTTCGAGCAATGCTGGTCTGAATAATTTATATGCGTTGGTATCGAGCAAAAGACCGGCTCCACCAAAAAGAACAATAAGTATCAGGTTCAGCGAAATTAATATATCTACTTTGTCTTGCTGGTGATAAAAATAGGTAAGTGATAAAAACCCGTAGGTTAATGAAAGTGTCATGGCCACTTCGATACCAAAGGTGCCTTCGAGGATAATTAATATAACTAGAGGCAAAAGACCCGGAACCAGCTTTCGAAGTAAATAGTATGTATTGAGAAATGAAAACATTAAATATAAATCTGTACTAATAACCTTAAAGAAGGCGGTTTGTTTAAAAAACCGCCTTCTTTATTAAGTTATAATAAATTATTAATGTTTATCATGCAATTTGCCAATTTCACAAATTTCGAGGAACGTGGTGCCATTTCCAACACCAAAGCTTCCACCAAGATAGGCCACCAAATCTTTAGGTTCAACCAAATTACTTTCGTACAATTGGTCAATTAAATGACGAATATAATCATTGGTGTCATTTTTTTCTACGGGTAAGTATGTTGGGAATACCCCATAAGAGAGAGAAAGTTCACGCATGGTACGTTCTTTGTAGCACTGGGCAAAAACCGGATTTTTGCCTCTGAATGCTGCAAGATTGCGTGCCGTTTCTCCAGTGTAACTATCTGTTAAAATTGCTTTAGTAGCAAGTTTTTGACCTGCTTTAACCGCTTGTTTCGACAAGAATGCGGTGGGATTTATGTCATCGTCGTCATAAGGTATACGAATGTCGTTTGCTGTTAATTTCGTGAGTTCGGCCTCTCTGGCAATAGCCGACATTGTTTTAACCGATTCTACCGGATAGGCACCATACGCCGTTTCGCCACTAAGCATAAGTGCATCGGTACGATAATAAATGGCATTCGCAATGTCTGTAACTTCGGCACGTGTGGGGCGGGGGGCTTTTATCATGCTGTGAAGCATTTGTGTTGCAACAATAACCGGTTTTTTGGCTAAAACACATTTACGTATTAAATCGCGTTGCACTCCGGGAATTTTTTCCTGACCAATTTCGATGGCCAAATCGCCCCGGGCAACCATTATCCCATAAACGGCTTTAAGAATTTCGTCAATATTCTCTACTCCTTCGTGGTTTTCTATTTTAGCAATAATTTTAATTTCACTATTGTGTTGGTCCAGAATATCTTGAATATCTTTTACATCCTGAGCCGAACGAACAAAAGAATGTGCTATAAAGTCGAGGTTGTATTTTATTGCTAATAAAACGTTTTCACGATCCTTTTGTGTAAGAGATGGTAAGTTGATGCGAACTCCCGGTACATTAATGCTTTTGCGACTACCCATTTCACCATCATTCATCACTTCGCAGGTCAGTGTATTCCCGCTCTTCGATTTTACAATCATCTCTATTTCACCATCATCAATCATAATGTGGCAACCTACAGGAACATCGTTTGCAAAATTAGCATATGCAATACCAATTTTTGTAGAATCGGTTTTTACTGTTGGATCGGCAATAACATCAATAATTTGCCCAATTTTTAGCTGAACCGGATTGTCGGCTATTGTGCTTCTTATTTCGGGACCTTTGGTATCCATCAAAAGAGCAATTTTGTCCGAAACGGCACGCACAGTATTAACAATCTTTAATAATCCACTCTCATTAAGGTGGGCCGTATTTAATCGTACAACATTCATTCCGGCATCGAATAAGTCCTTAACAAACGCTTCAGAAAGGTTTTTATCCGAAAGCGTGGCTACAATTTTAGTATGCTTCATGCGTAATATGTTAGTTTATAATATTCTGTTTCCTTTGGGGATTTTTAGGAAACGATATGGTTAGCTTTCGAAAAACGAATCTTTTATTTTGATTATTTTCCGATTAATAGAAATGCTTCTACCGCAAGCCGATAGGAATCCAAACCAAAGCCTGCAATACTTCCTTTGCATTTAGGTGCTATGGCCGAATGTTGCCTGAATGATTCCCTGCTGTGTATATTGCTGATATGAACCTCAATTACTGGTGTGGTAATCGCTGCAATGGCATCGTGCAAAGCAATAGAAGTGTGTGTATATGCGCCTGCGTTGAGTATAATCCCATCGGCGCTGAAACCGGTTTCATGAATTTTGTCAATTAAATCGCCTTCGTGGTTCGATTGAAAATAGCTGAATTCAACCGATTCAAATTGATTACACAATTTTCTGTAATAACTTTCGAATGAGGTATCGCCATAAATCGAACGCTCACGGGTACCCAGTAAATTTAAATTGGGACCATTAATAACTACAATCTTCATTCTTATCCGTTTTCGTGCACAAAGTTAAACATTTTTGGTTTAAAACCATTGTTGTTTTTTATTCGAAAGTTTTTAGGTGTTATTTATTTCTAATCGTAACCATATGAATAAAAGCTTTTACAATTAGTAAAAAAACAATAGCTTTGTCAAAGTTGGATACAATAACAATGGAAGAGCAGGCGCAGTTGGTAAAGGATTATTTTTTGTTTTTAAAACTCGAAAAGGGTTTAAGCGATAATACCATAGAAGCATATGAAAACGATTTGTATAAGTTGATATTATTCAGTGAGGAACAGAATAAAACACTTACTGATTTAACATTTAGCGATTTTCAGAATTTTATGGCTATTTTGTATGATTTGGGTATTGCTCCCCGATCTCAGGCGCGAATTCTTTCGGGAATTAAATCGTATTACAAATTTCTGATTGTAGAGGACAAAATTGAGGATGATCCTACCGACAAGATTGAAGGTCCCAAAATCGGACGAAAGTTACCCGAAATATTAGCGATAGAAGAGATTGATGCCATGATTGATGCCATAGATTTATCTAAGCCTGAGGGGCAGAGAAACAGGGCAATTTTAGAAACTTTGTATAGCTGCGGATTACGCGTTTCGGAATTAACGTCGTTAAAAATATCAGATATATTTTCCAAAGAGGGCTTTATTAAGGTTCGGGGAAAAGGAGATAAAGAACGACTTGTGCCAATTGGTGGTCGGGCTCTGAAAGAAATAGACGATTATTTGCAAAACTGGCGGTACAAACTCGATATTGTGCGAGGCCACGAAGATGTTTTATTTTTGAACCGAAATGGTGCCATGCTTACACGGGTAATGATTTTTACTATTGTTAAAAATCTGGCCAGCTTAGCTGGTATAAAAAAAGATGTAAGTCCCCATACATTCAGACATTCGTTTGCCACACATTTACTCGAAGGAGGTGCAAATTTAAGAGTTATACAAGATATGCTGGGCCATTCATCGATACTTACGACCGAAATTTATACCCACCTCGATAAAGATTTACTTCGCGATACTATTATGAGGTTTCATCCCAGAAGTTAAAAAAGAGGCTAAAAGAAACTAAATGCTGAACCCGTTAACCAGGCATATACTGCCGACGATGCACTGGCAAAAGCCAGAATTAAGATCATAATACCGGTTACCCTGTTTATAACAATAAGTCTGCGTAGGTTTATTTTGTTGCGAAACAGATTAACAACCGTACTTAGCGTAAACCACCAAATTACCGAACCACAAAAGAACCCAAGAATAATTACGGAATTTTTAACCACATTTGGATCTGAAAATATATTCAAGCCAGCGAAAATCCCTAACAACATGAATATAATAAGCGGATTGGATAATGTAATGATAAATGAAGTGATAAAATCCTGAAGTAACTTTGTTTTTTTCTTATTCTGAAACTGCTGGCGGAGCTCTTTTACAGGATTAACCCTTACCAGCGAAATGCCGAAAAACATCAGAATTAATCCACCAATAAACTGTATGTACGATTGCTGTGCTCTTACAAAATCAATAACATACGAAAGGCTAAACCCTGCAATTATTGCGTAAATAGTGTCGGAAAACGAAGCACCTAATCCCGAAACAAGACCAGACCAACGTCCTTTCGAAAGTGTTTTCTGAATTACCAACACACCAATGGGGCCCAGGGGAATTGATGAGATAATACCGACAATTAAACCTTTTATTGGATCAATACCTATCATGTTGCAAATATGGGGGATTTTTTAGTTTTGAACAAAATGTTTGGTTAATGCTTTCTATTCTCATTAACATTTATTATATTTAAACAAAAAAAACGATGACACAAGATGCAATGAACTGTCTTTTCTCGGGTACACGTTTTGAAGTAGAAGCGTTGAAGGGAATTTTAGAGTTAAATAATATTGAAGTAATGATGCGCGATCGGTTCAATGAAGGATTACATGCCGGATTTGTTGATGGAATTGCCGAAGAAATTGATTTATTTGTGTTGGCGCACGATTTAGACCGTGCAACAATCATTTGCAAAGATTTTATTGAATCCGAAAAACGAGTAGATTAAAAGTTTTTTTGTTTAATTTTTTTACCATATTTTCGGCAAAAAATAGTTATGAGATTAAAATCATTCATTTCATTTGTTGCTTTAATTGTAATATGCATTTCGTGTAGTACCGGTGAAAAGGCCTTACGCACAGGTGATTATTATAATGCAACACTTCAGTCACTCGATCGGTTAAGATCAAATCCAGACTCTAAAAAAGCCAAAGCAGTGTTTCGCAAAAGCTATCCGATGGCAATACAGTATTATAGCCGTAAGGCCGAAAGTGAACTGAATGCTGGTGGTGCATTTGCCGCAACCAATGCTTTAAACCATTATAGCAATCTTCAAAAATTGGCCGACGAGGTAGATCGCTGTCCTGCTGCCGAGGGGTTAGTTCCCGAAATATTGTATTACAACAATGCAGTTGCCGAACTTAAGCCTCGTGCTGCCAATGAAAATTATGTTGCCGGCATTGCAAAGTTAAAAACCGGCGATATGTATGATGCAAGGGAAGCTTATTTTTTCTTTGAAAAAACACTCTCGATAGTGCCTATGTACAAGGATGCTCATATTTTAATAAAGAATGCACAAGAAATTGGTACATTAAACGTAGAAGTGGAATCGGTACCGGTTTCGCCATCATCTTACCGTATCTCAGCCGATTTTTTTCAAACCAAAGTGTTTTCGTATTTAAACAGCAAATACAGCCGGCAATTTGTAAAATTTTATACAGCACGGCAAATTAAAGAATCAAAGATGTCGCCTGATGAAATTGTTCAGATTGTTTTTGATGACTTTGTTGTTGGTGAAACTCATACCGAAGCGGTAATTCGAGAAGTTAAACGCGATAGCGTAGTAGTTGGTACAGTTAAAATGCCTGATGGATCGAATCGTAATGTTTATGGTACGGTTAAAGCTAAAATTACAGAAAATAAAGTTACGTTGGCTTCACGCTGCTTAATGAATGCACGCATTATTTCGGTAAAAAATAATTTAGTTCTGAACCAGCAACGTTTTCCGGGAGAGTATAACTGGCAATATGTCTGGGGTAATTTCAATGGCGACGAACGCGCTTTGACCAAGCCGGAGTTGGATATGTGCAACCGCCGAATGATTCCGGCCCCATCGCCAAATGCATTGTTCGAAGAATTGGCCAATCAGGTGTATTCGCAATTAGCAGGCTGGCTCGACAGGCAATACAGTACCAACCGGTATACCGCACTCAGGAAGTATTAATAGTTAATATCAAAATACAAAAGGGATAAGTTAATGACATTATCCCTTTTTTTATCTTCAAAAATATGTTTTTAAACTGTCACACCTATTACAGCCTCAGATATGGTACACTTTCACCTGACGAATTGGTGAATCTTGCTGTTGAAAATGGTGCTCAATGTGTGGCATTAACCGATATTAACAACAGTTCGGCGGTTTTCGATTTTGTAAAGGCCTGCAATAAACAGGGCATTAAACCCATTGTCGGCATTGAATTCAGAAATGATGAAAACAAACTCCTTTATGTTGGTCTGGCAAAAAACAATACCGGTTTTTACCAATTGAACGAGCTTTTATCTGTTTCGAACCTGAATAAAATGGCATTGCCGACAGAACCACCTGTTTTAAGTGATGTTGTTTATGTTCTGCCTTACGGTACAAATAATAGTTTGTTTCACAGGCCTGATATTTATATCGGTGTTGCTGTACCCCAATTAAACCGGTTCAGCATACATCATAGCGAAACGCACAAAAGCCGAACGGTTGTATGGCATCCGGTAACTTTTCAGCAAAATGGAGGTTATGAGTTGCATAAGCATCTGGTTGCAATAAACCAAAATACTCTGTTGTCGATGCTTACCGATGAAGATCTTGCAAAACACTACGAACATTTTGTACAAGAATCCCTGCTAAAACAAAAATTTGAAGCGTTCGAAAACATTATTGAAAATACAATTAAACTATTAGACAATTGCTCATTTAATGCCGATTATTCGACGAATAAAAACAAACATTGCTTTACGGGTTCAGCCGAAAACGATATGGCCTTGTTAACACAATTGGCTAATGAAGGCATGGTTTACAGGTACGGTTCAACCAATTCCGAAGCAATAAAACGGGTAGATAATGAGCTGAATGTTATTAAAAAGCTTGGTTTTGCCGCATATTTTCTTATTACCCACGACATTGTGCAATGGAGCTTAAATCAGGGATATTACCATGTAGGGCGGGGTAGTGGCGCGAACAGTATTGTGGCCTATTGCCTCAAAATAACCGATGTTGACCCGATAGAACTCAATCTTTATTTCGAGCGTTTTCTGAACCCGTTGCGTAGCTCTCCTCCGGATTTTGATATTGACTTTTCGTGGAAAAACCGGGATGCGGTTCATCACTATATTTTTTCGAAATACGGACCGCGAAATGCTGCACTGTTAGGGGCCACCAACACCTTTCGCGATAAATCGATGGTGCGCGAACTTGGTAAGGTATATGGGTTGCCCAAAGCCGAAATTGATGCATTGGTGGATGACAGAAGAACGTCCGACGACCGAATTAAACAAAAAATTGTTTGGTTAACTACTAAAATACAGGATTTTCCAAACTTGCGTACCATACATGCAGGCGGTGTTTTAATCTCGGATGAACCGATTACGTACTATTCGGCACTCGATATGCCGCCAAAAGGCTTGCCTACCGTTCAGTGGGATATGTATGTAGCCGAAGATATAGGATTCGAAAAAATTGATATTCTGTCGCAACGTGGTATCGGCCATATTCGCGAGTGCGTGGATATTGTAAAAATGAACCGGGGTATAGATATCGATATTCACCAGATTGAGCGGTTCAAACAAGATAAAAAATCGTGTGATTTACTGCGCAGAGGCGAAACAAATGGTTGTTTTTATATCGAAAGCCCGGCAATGCGTGGTCTTTTAAAAAAGTTAAAATGTAACAATTACATTACATTGGTCGCAGCAAGTTCAATCATCAGGCCGGGAGTGGCAAAATCGGGCATGATGAAGGCCTACATTGAACGGTTTCATAATCCTGATGCGATTGAATACTTGCATCCGGTAATGAAGGAGCAACTTGAAGAAACTTACGGCGTAATGGTGTATCAGGAAGATGTTTTGAAGGTTTGTCACCATTTTGCCGGTCTTGATTTGGCCGATGCCGATATTTTACGGCGTGCCATGAGTGGGAAATTCAGAAGTCGGGTGGAATTTCAGCGTATTATTGACCGATTTTTTGCAAACTGTAAGCAACGTGGGTACGATGAGCAGGTTGTGGCTGAGGTTTGGAGACAAATAGAGTCGTTCGCCGGCTATTCGTTTAGTAAAGCGCATTCGGCCAGTTATGCGGCCGAAAGTTTTCAAAGTCTGTATCTAAAGGCCCATTATCCAATAGAATTTATGGTTGCAGTTGTAAATAATTTTGGTGGATTTTTTAATGCTTATGTCTATTTAAATGAGGCCAAACGATGGGGAGCAACTATAAATTTGCCATGTATAAACCGTAGTAACATCGAAACATCGGTAACCGGAACCAATATTTTCATCGGGTTCAATCTGATAAAAAACCTGCAACAATCATTTATGTCTGTAATCGTAAAAGAACGAAAGGCCAATGGTTTATATCAAAGTTTGGGCGATTTTATCGATCGAATCCGACCAGATAAAGAGCAGATGGTTTTGCTTATTCGCTGTGGTGTTTTGAGGATGTTGGGCGAAAATAAACCGGCTATTTTGTGGGAAGCACATGCGATCCTTAATCCGATAAAAAAGACAGATTCGTCGCCGGTACTATTTCGAGAGCCGATACCACGTTATTCGTTACCAAAATTGCAGCACAATATGCTCGAAGATGCCTATGATGAAATTGAATTACTTGGTTTTCCGGTTACATTGCGTGTTTTCGATATGTTGCAAACCAAATTCAGAGGCGAAATTAAGGCTTGCCAACTTAGCAACTGCATAGGACAAACTGTAAGGATGATGGGCGAATTGGTTACCATAAAGTATGTGCGAACTGTAAAACATGAAATCATGAATTTTGGAACTTTTCTCGATTGCCAAGGCGAATTTTTCGATACTGTTCACTTTCCGCCCACATTATCATCCTACCCGTTTAGGGGAAATGGGGTGTATCTGATATTGGGCAAAGTAGTCGAAGAGTTTGGTTTTGCATCGGTTGAAGTGATAAAAATGGCAAAAATGCCATTTGTTCCCGATCCCAGGATTTAACCTGTTTTTTTTTCGGAACCGATTACATACTTTTATTGCCAAAATTAAATAAGGTATGTACAGTACAAAAAACTTGCTTTTAGCTGCTTTAGCACTGTTGTTGGGCCGTTCACTTTCTGCCCAAAACACCCCCCAATCCGATAGCTTAACTTTTTCGGGTACAAATCCGGGATACGACCACCATCCGGTGCGTGGGTTTGTGCACGATTTGCGCGATGTGGTTATAAGGCCATTGGACTGGCAAAAAAAAGATTATCTGAAGTTGGGTGCTTATGTCGGAGCGGCAGGTCTGTTTTATGCTTACGATCAAAAAATCTACCAATTTGTGCAGGATAATAAATCAAACACTACAAAAAAAATTACGGCCAATTTTTTGGAACCATTCGGGAGTACTTATTCCTTTGGTGTAATTGGTGCCTTTGCAATAAACGGATGGGCTTTGGGCAACGAAAAAAGCAAATCGGTGGCCATAATTGCGGCCGAAAGTTATGTGATTGCGGGCCTAATTACTCAAATTCCTAAAAATCTTGCAGGCAGGGTTCGGCCCGAAAATACGAATCCCCTTAATTCAAAACAATTTAATGGTCTTTTTGGTGGAACCTCTTTCTGGTCGGGACATACAGTTGGTGCTTTTGCTGTGGCATCGGCCATCGCCGAATCGTATAACGATAAACCGTATGTCGCTTATATCAGTTATGGGATAGCTTCGCTTACCGGACTTTCGCGTATCCATGATGAAAAACACTGGCCGTCGGATGTATTTGTTGGTGCTGTGGTTGGCTCACAAATTGGAAAATATCTGGTGCGTATTCATAGAAACAGCAATTATAACCTATCGTTTGTGCCAATGGTTACGCCGCAAGGCACGACTTGTGCATTGAGTCTTAAATTCTAATAAAAAATCGGGGAATTTTAAGTTCAACCATGTTGCCTTAAAATTCCCCGAATGTATAACGATTGAACCAGATTCGGTTCAGCCAAAACCTATTTTAAAAACTTTTCGCGCTTTTGTAAATTTGCCAACGACCACAATAACAGAATTGCAGATCCGATAAACAGAAATGTACGGTTTTGCGTAGCCGTTTCGTTCCAGATAATTTCGTTAATTTTGTTAGGCCTATCGAACGGATTAAAGAAGATATTGAAATATGAAGCCTCGAGAGGTTTGGTAAATATAAAAAATACAAACCCGATAAGTACCAATATTACAGCTGTTGAATTGCCATTGGCTGTGAGTGTAGCCAGAAAAAATGCGAGACAACCAACAAATATTATGGTGGGCATTACAGCGTTTACAATTTCCGGTACGTTAACACTCACCAGAAACCATTTGGCTAAGAATGCCATCGGAAATAATAAAATGTAGGTTATAAGCAATGCCATAATTAAACGCAATGACCATATTTTGAACCGGTAATCGGGGATTCCAAAAATTATTTCGAGTGAACGCGCATCGGCATCGGACTGTATAATGAAAACTGTGGGGTAAAATACCAGCAAAAGTCCCGGAAGCCGTAGAATAGAAAATACATCCCCATCATTCATACTATATGAATTTAACCCAATAATTACCGATAAAAGTATAAAAACACCAAATGCCGATAGCAAAAACCAAATAAACTTATTGCCAAAAATTACCCGCATATTGTATAAAACCATACGGAATAGTATTTTAAAAGCATTGCCCAATTGACTGTTATTCATTTTAAAATTAAGTTTTAATGGTTAAATGTATTTCCGAATTTTAGTAACCACAAATAGGCATCCTCGAGAATTGGCAACTCGTTTTCGGCTCCTTCCACCGGCGATTCGGGACTAAGGCAACGGACACGAATCTGGTCGCCTTCGCGCATATGGTGAACCACGATCATTCCTTCGGTAACCGCCTCGAACTTGTCGGCATCGACATAAAAGCGCCACACATGCCCTACGGCAAAGTGTGTGAGCTCGGCAGGTGTACCGCGATAAAGAACTTCGCCCTTGTTTATTACAGCCATTTTGTTGCACGAACTCGAAATGTCTTCGATAATGTGCGTAGAGAATATCACAACGCGTTCGCGACTGAGTTCTACTAACAGATTTCGGAAGCGAATACGTTCCCTTGGGTCGAGCCCGGCCGTTGGTTCATCCACAACCAGAATTCGGGGCAAATGGAGTAAAATTTGAGCAATACCAATACGTTGTTTCATGCCACCGGAAAAAGAACCAATTTTATCGTCGGCTCGGTCGGTCATATGTACCGAAGCCAAAACATGGTCGATACGGGCTTTGCGCAATTCGGGGTTGGTAATGCCTTTAAGAATAGCCTGATAATCGAGGTATTCGCGTGCGGGCATGTTTTCGTACATGCCAAACTCCTGTGGAAGGTAACCGATAAGTCCCTGAAGTTCTTCCCGTTTTTCATCGGCATCAATTCCGTTAACAAAAATTTTACCATAACTGGCCTCATAAATACCGCAAATAATACGTATCAGCGTTGATTTTCCGGCACCGTTGGGGCCCAGCAGACCAAACATTCCCGAACCTATTTCGAGTGAAACACCTTTAAGTGCTTTGAAAGGCTTTTTTGTAGCTACAATAAATGGCATTAGTTCGGTTATACGCAGTTCGGTTTTATTTAGTTTTTCACCTTCTGAATATCTTTTTTTCAACGAAGCAATCCAAATGTACAAGTACCATACAATGCCCACAAATAAAATGAACCCAATATTATTCCATTTAATATAAAAAAGTATGACGGAAAACAGTGGGAAAAATACACGGGCAACATATCGGATTACCGAAAAAACACGTGTAAGTGTCTTGTTTTCAGAAAATTGATGTAATACATTGGTCAATACAGTTAATAAAATAGCATAGAAAAGTACCGAAACAACAAAAACCCATACCGCCTGATCGAGATAGAACCATGCAAACCAACCCAGGAATCCAAGCAAAGGCAGTTGCCAAATAAGGTTTTCGATACCGTTTGATATTTTTTGGTTTAGTTTTGCGGCTTGTTCGCTTAGCTTTTTACCTGCCTTCCATTCGCGTTTAAACTGATTATCGCGACCATAAATTTTTACGAGATTTTTTATGGAAATTACAATGGGTTCGCTGGCATCAATCAGGTTGGCATTTGCCCTTCGTAAACTCATTCTTACAAACCAAACCAAACCCGGTACGCCAATAATTACGGCAACACCTGCTGCCATTTTCCATACTGTGTCGTCGATAGTTGTGGTTACCCGGTACATTCCGCCAATAATAGCTAACCCAATCACAATTTTGAGCCAAAGGGTAAGTTCAGAAATCCAATTGCTTGCATTTTCAAGTCCGTTGTAAAAAGCCGGAATAAATACTAAAGTAAGCAGTGTGCTCACTGTTAATCCGCCAATGACTGTTATAGCAAAAGGTGCACCTATAACGCTTACATATTCCGAGCGTCCGAGTGCCATTGGGATCATCGCCACAACCGTAGTCAAAGCTGTAATCAGGATGGGCCGTAAACGTGATAAGCCGGCCGTTAATATGGCTCTTTCTCTGCGGTATCCGTTTTTTCGTAAATTGTTTGTAATGTCGATTAGCAGAATGCCATTATTTACCACTACCCCCAGTAAAATTAAAAAACCGGTAAGAGTATTGGCATTAAATAATGAGTTGCCGGTGATAATAAGCAACAAGAATGAACCGATTGCTGCAAGTGGTACACTTAATAATAACACAAACGGGGTAATAAACGATTCGAAAACGGCAGCCAGAATCATATAAATCAAAAGGCCGGCAATTTCTATTAATGTGTAAAATTCGCTAATGTCCGATTCCTCGCGTATAACCTCTACGGCAATACCCGGCGGAAGGTTCAATGCACTTATCACATAATCTACCTCGTCACGTGCCGATTCGAGCAATGCTTTGGACTTATTTACATCGGCATTAAATTTATATTGAACCTCAATTTGCTTTTCCTGATTAACCCTTTCGATAGAACGCAATCCTTTACCAAAAAATATATCCGAAAACGATTGAAGCTCATGCGATATTACATCGGCATTGTCATTTACCGATAATGTTTGAAGTTCGGCAAGTGTTTTGTCTTTTGGTTTTGTTTCATTAACTAAGTCGTTGTATTTAAGTACAATTTCGTATTGGTTTGAACCTTGTTTAAAATTTACTCCGCTCGATACTTGTTTCTGAAACGAACTAAGTGCATTTACAACCTGATTGTAAGCAATGCCTTCTGCTGTCATTGTTTCGGTATCGAAACTAATATGCACCTCGGGCTGATTATCTTTTACATTCTTTCGGGCACTGGATATCACGTCGAGTTCGCCCAAAAAATACTCAAGGTCTTCGGCCACGGCAGTCATCATCTCAAAGTCGTTACCCCTTACAACAATATACTCCTGGTCTTCGCCCACCCCCATCATATTCTGCAACCCGGTAGAACCGGTATTCCGGCTTCCGCCCTGTTTGGCGTAACTGCCCGATGTGGCGGTAAACGAATAATCGGCTGATAATCCCTTTAACCGGTTTTCAATGTCATTTTTTATTTCGCCATAGTTTCGGCCGCTTATTTTTTCGTAATCATCTACAAGTTTAAGTGTAACCTGAGCCTCCTCTTCTTCAACCCGTACCACAACATCCGATACGCCTTTTATCTCTTTTAGCCGGTTTTCTGCATCGCGTACAACTAAGTCTGTTTTCTCCAGGGTTGAACCGACAGGCATGGTAATGAATACGGCTAAATTCTTATCTTCGAGTGCTTTTTTGCTATTGATACTTACCGATAGACTACCAAGAATGGATACAAAAAAGAGTAACAAAGCAATTACAATAGTGCCAACCGGGTTACGTAGGGCGGTTTTAAGCAGCAGTAAATATATACGAACGGGACGTTGATCGAGCGACACCTTACTCAGGTTAATCATTTTGTGGTTTCTGAAACTCATCACCGCGTACACCGCCATTGGAATGAGCAACAATGCCACCGCCAACGAAACCGAAAGCGTAGAGATAATTGAAATGCCTATGTGAGTGCCAAATAATCGCACCAAATAGTTTCCTGAAAATACAAAAGGTAAAAACACTGCAATGGTTGTTAGTGTCGATGCCATTACCGGTTTCCATATTTCAGATGTTCCACGGGTTACAGCATCCGAAGCTGTTGCACCACGCGATTTTAACCGGTAAATATTTTCGAGTACCACCACACTGTTGTCTAAAAGCATGCCGATTGCCAAAGCAATACCTACCAATGTAAGGCTGTTAATACTAATGTCGTATCCGTAAAACAGATTGAACGCCGGAAAAACCGAAAACGGTATGGATAAAGCGACAACAGCCACCAAGGGTACATTGCGCAAAAATATCCACATAATAAATATCGCCAGCAAAGCACCGGAAAGTGCCAGATTAATAATCTCATCGAGATTTTTTTCCATAACCTCGGCCTGGTCCACATCTACAACGATTTCAATATCACTTTGCTCAAATTTTTGGTTGAGACGGCTGATTATAGCTCTTACTTTATGCGAAATATCAATTTGGTTGGCCCCACTTTCGCAAACGAGTGCTACCGATACCGATTCTTTTCCATTTACCCTGCTGTACGAGGTTTCTTCCTTACTGCCATAATATACCGTTGCAATGTCGCGCAAACGAACACCACTATTATTTACGGTCAAATCCTCAATTTGAGTTACATCAGCATATTCAGCATTTACAAATGCAAAATACCGTTTATTGCCATCTTTTACCGAACCACTATAAGCCTTTACTTGCATGTTTTGCGAAATAATACGCCTAACGCGGTCAAGATTTATATTATGTGCCTCACAGGCTGCTCGGTTCAGTGTAATTTCAACCGACTTTTGCTGGCCACCGAAAGGCATTGCACCAGCAATACCGTCAATGTTCTCGAGTTCGGGAATAACTTTCTGGTCGGTAAATTCCCTAACTCTGTTAATACCCCCCGTACCCCTTACCTGAAGGTTCATCAGAATATTATTCTTTTGAGTCATGTCATTTTTTTGTACCGATGCAGTAATGCCGTCCGGTAGCGTAGCTGCGGCGGCGGCCACTTCCTGCGTGAGTTTCAGAAACAGATATTTGAGATCGGCATTCTTTTCCAGTTCAACCAAAATGCGACACGATTTTACCCCTACCGAGGATTCAATGCGTTCAACCCCATCTAAGCTGCTAATAACACCTTCGAGCGGTATTACGGCACTTTGCTCAAGATATTCGGGCGTAACCTCCTGCTGCGATCGTACCTGAACATAAAGCTGTGGTAAATCGGCATTCGGAAATATTTCGAGAGGTAATTGCTTATACGATATGTATCCCAGCAACGAAAGTGCCAGAAAAAGCATCGAAATTGCAACCCTTCTGTTCAATAAAAAATTCATACATCTAAAGTTTTATGCTTATACCGGCGGTTGAATACATAGTAAACACATGGTATTACTACCAGCGAAATAATCGTTGCGACCATCAACCCACCAATTACAGCCCAAGCCATCGGGGCTCTGAGAGAAGCACTTTCGCCAAATCCAAATGTCATTGGCAGCATGCCGAGTATTGTTGTTAATGTGGTCATTAATATTGGTCTTATCCGGTTACCTCCGGCATTAATAATGGCTTCTTTCAATTCTACACCTTCTCGTCTAAACTGATTGATGGCATCAACCAATATAATTGAGTTGTTTACTGCAATGCCACCAAGCATAATTAACCCAATGTAAGCCATCATGTTAAGGGGTGAACCGGTTAACCAAAAGGGGATCAGTCCGCCAATAATCGACAATGGCACCGTTAGTAATACAACAAAGGGATGAACCAAATGCTCGAATTGCGAAGCCATAACCATATATACCAATATCAATGAAAGGAGTAACGCAAATGTCAGGCTGCCGGTAGCTTCACGTCTTTTTTCCTCCTGTCCGGTAAGATTGTATTTATATTCGGCCGGAAAATCGATTGTGGCCATCACTTCATTGACATTTTCGGCCACTTTGTCCAAAATATAGCCGGGTGCAATTCCTGCCATTACCTTTATTACGCGGTTCTGATTGTTGTGCAAAACCTGTTTGGCTGCCGATCCGATTTTAATTTTTGCTACTTCGCCAATACTCACATATCCCGACCCCGATTTAATATTGATTAAAGCGATATCGTTCAGCGAAATGGCTCTGTTCTTAATTACAATCTGGTCAATATCGCCATTTAAATCCACCTGACCGGCATCGGTGCCGCTAAGTGCTTCTTTGATAGCTCCTACCACTGCGCTTACATCTAATCCGAGAATGCCGGCTCTGTAACGGTCAATGTTTATTTCTACTTCGGGTGCACCGCCTTCTATCGATGTTTCTAAGGCAATTAATCCGGGCACATCACTCAATTTTTCAACAGCTTCTTTGGTCAAACTTTCGAGAACATCAGCATCTTCGCCCGATATTTCAACAACCATTGGTGCTTCTTCTGTTCCCAAAACCGATTGAAGTGATGACTCTTCCTGCCGACATCGGATCTCAATGTCCTGCAAACCGTTGTAATGAGCGGTAATCGCTTTCATTAAAGTTGAGGTGCTTTTGTTTGAACCCGCTTTGAGCATCACTTTTATCAGTGCTGTATTCTGGTCGAGAAATACCGATTGTTCGCCACCAATTTCGCCGGCTGCCGGGCCAGCTACATTATACGAAAACTCAATTTCGTCGGGAGCCAGTGCCGAAATAAAATTAACCACACCTTGCGAGGCACCAACGGTACGGTCGAGACCTGTTCCTTCAGGCATTTTAACATCAACCAAAAAGCTTCTATCGGCCGAAACCGGCATAAATTCACTTCCTAAAGTTCGGGCCATAAAATAACCGGCAACCAACAATACCAACGAACTACCAATAATTGCCGTTTTGTGGTTCAGTATATTGCCTAATATCTTACGATAAAAATTGAACGAAACACCAGTTTTTATTGGTTCGGCCATAATAACCTTTTTTTTCGAACCAATAAAACGGTCGTAAAGCACGGGAATAACCAATATTGCTACAATGAGTGAACACAACAATGAGTAGGTAACCGTAAGGGCTTGTTCGCGAAATAATTCGCCCGAAGCACCATTAAGATATACAATTGGTAAAAACACAACGATAGTCGTTAGTGTCGATGAAAATACCGCACCACCTACCTGCGAAGTGCCTTCTACCGCAGCCTCACGAACCGACATGCCATTGGTTCGTAACCTGAAAATATTTTCTATTACCACAATGGCATTATCAACCAGCATACCCGCTCCGAGAGCCAATCCACCCAATGTCATCACATTAAGCGTTAGATGGTTAAAGTACATAAGCGTGAATGTGGCTATAATTGATATTGGCATTGCGATGCTTACAACCAACGTGGTTTTGAAACTGCGCAAGAACAAAATAAGTACAAACACGGCAAGAATCATCCCATATCCTGCGCTCGATTCCACTTCACCAATGGCCGATGATATGAAATTGCCCTGATTTTGTACAATTGTAAATTTATAACCCGGTAGTGCTTTTTCAATTTTTTTAAGGTCGTCCTGTAGATTTTTTACAGCCTGAACTGTATTGTAACGCGTTTCTTTATATACCGACAATCCAATACATGGCTCACCATTTAAAAACACTGAATTATCACGCTCAGTGGTGTTTAGCGTTACCTTAGCTACATCAGAAATCCGAACCACCGATTGAATGGCTCCGGCTTTAAGTTGGGCCGCCGTGGGCCGTTGTACTTTCAGAATTACATTCCTCAAATCTTCAAGTGCCGTAATCTGGCTCAATCCTTTAACCACATAGCGACGACCCTTTTCAACCACGGAACCACCCGATACGTTTTGGTTAAAACTCTTTATTTTCGAAGCCACATCGTTGGGCGACAAACCGTATGCTTCCAGTAATTTCGGGTCTGTTTCAACCAAAACTTCCTGGCGATCGGCCCCTGCAACCTCTACTTCCGCTATACCTTCCAATCGTATCAGTTCATTCCGAATGTACCCTTCGGCCGTTCTTCGCAATGCATTCAAATCTTTTATGTCGTTGTTTGTAAGTGCAATGGTAACAATTGGCGTGGCATTGGGGTCGTGTTGAGAAATGGTAAGTTCATCTACATCACTACTTTGACCAAACGATGCCAAAGATTTTTGTAAATCGAGGAAGGCTTCATTCATGTCTTTTCTCCACGCATATTCAACCACTATTTGGGCTGAACCAACTGTGGAAACCGAGGTTACATTTACAACATCGCTCTGACGGATGGCCACTGCCTCTACTTTGTTTACAATGACTTCTTCCATCTCTTCGGGGGGGCGTTCACCCGATTTTACTTCTACATAAATTTTGGGGCTTTTGAGGTTTGGAAACAAATCCATTCCTAATTTGCCAAATGAGATGTAGCCCAATAACAACGTTCCCATGACTATCATGGCTACTGTTACCGGATATTTTACCGCAAATTGCGTGATGCTTTTCATTCGATTATCTGTTTTTTATTCACCATTGCCGATGTAGAAAATCAATTCTCGTTTTTCGATTCTTCCAAAACACGAACTTTTGCCTTATCTTTTAATGTTTCGTACCCTTTTATTACTAAACGATCTTCGACACTAAGCCCATCTATAATTTCCACTTTGTTATCCTGTTCAATGCCGGTGTGTACGCGGCGTTCTTTAGCTTCGCCATCTTCTACCACAAAAACATTGAACGAATTGCCACGTCCTGATAGTATTTCTTTTGGAACCACCAGTGCATCGGTCTTTTTTTCGAGCACAATATCGGCTTTTACAAACATTCCGGGTAGAAATAACTGCTTTTTGTTTTTTACCTCTACGATGGCTTTAAAGGTGCGCGAAGTGGCATCTATGGCCGGAGCAATTTGTGTAATTTCTCCTGTAAGTGTATCTTCGGGCAGCGTATAATTGGTAAGATATACTTCGTAGCCATTATAAACGGTGTTATAGTACTTCTCAGGCAAACTAACTTCCAAATAGAGCATTTTGTTATCCATAATCTGAAACATTGGTTGTTTAGCTTCTACATCGGTGCCTTGCGTGTAATAGGGAAGTTGTGTAATTGCACCCGAAATTGGTGCTACTACTACCATTTTGTCGAGATTCAGTTTCGCATTTTCATAGGCATACTTTGCATTAATATAGCTAACCTCTGCATTTTTTACTTCGCGCAGGGTCACACCTCCTTTATCATACAACGATTGTTGTTTGTCAAATTCTTGTTTTGTAATATCAAGGTTCAACTTAATCGATTCTATTTTAATCCCGTTTTCATATTCGGCATCCTGAAATTTTACAATGATGTCGCCTTTGTTCACCAAATCGCCCATCTTATAAAGTTCTCCGGTGCGGCTGTTTTTTTGTAAAAAATACTTGCCTGCCATTTCCGATGTAATCGTTACCGAACCTTTTGGCAGAATTGTGCCTGTTGAATTGACAATGGACGCAATGGTGGTTGGTTTTAACTGGCGCACGGTAACCGGTACGGTGAGCGATTCTTTAATCGTAACATCTTTTTGGCCGCACGATGTAGCTAAAACAATGAGTGCTGCAAATGTGGTGATTTTAAAAGTATACATTGTATTAATATTATTCTGGTTTAACAAATAAATTTAAATTGGCTACCGGGGTATTTCGTTCAAAATCGTACAACGTTTGAATCTTCATGTTCAAAAGCTCTATTTTGTAGTTTATGAGCGATTGTGTAAAGTTTATTCTTTTGGTAGATAACTGATTTTGTTGTAGTTGTAAATCCATCGAAGTCAAATCGCCATTTTTATACTTTTCGAGATTAATCTGGTAAGTTAATTCTGCGTTTTTTACATTCTGTCGTTCTATCTCAATCTGACTTAACAGGTTTTGCAGATTTCGGTAACTTTTTCTGATTGTTGTTTCAATCGTTAGTTTTTCGTCCTGAATGTTCATTTCGGTAAGCGTTCTTGATATCTCTGCTGCTTTTACTTTGGCCTTACGGTATCCCCAATCGAATAACGGAATCGATAAACTCAAACCAAATGTGGGTGTACGTTCCGGATTGTCGAATAATGTATTTAATGAACCCGAATTAGCCGAAATGCCAATCGACCCTTTTAAGTCACCGCGAAATTCATTAATGGCTTTGGCTTTAATCAGATCGAACTGGCTTTTTTCCAAATCTATTTTTCGCTGACGCAACTCCATTCGGTTTTCGAGTGCAAAGTTTACAGCTTTATCAAGGTTTACAGTAACTTCCTTCATGGTCACTTCGCCAACAGTTTTAAACTCGTAATTCAATGGCATACCAATTAATACTCTAAAATTATCCTTCATGTTTTCGAGTTGAACCTTTTTGTTTTGAAGCGATGATTTACTGGATGCGAGGTTTAGTTCGGCCTGGTACAATTCGCCCAATGCGGCCAACCCTGCATCAACTTTGTTTTTTATAATATCGTAACTCTCCTGATTGTTTTTTGCCTCTTCTGTAGCCACATCTATGACCATTTGTTGCGAATAGATGTCGTAAAACGAATTGGCTACGTTTACTTCCAGATTAAGTTTTTTCAAATTATAATCAATCTGGCTGTTTTCAGCATTCAGAACCAACGTCCGCATGGTTAACTTTTGCTGGTTATACGTAAACAGTGGTTGTGTAAATGTGAGTTTAAGAATGTCGGCATATGAGTTGTTTGTAGTAGTTTCCGATATGGTATCATTCCCCCTTAATACCGAGCGGGTAGTCGCCCTGCTCATGTAGGATAAACTATTGGAAAAATCGAATTGTCCATCGGTAGCCATTAGTGGCTGACGGATAGAAAAATCACCCCCAATCGACTGCGATTCGGTTGTGTACCAGTCCGAAAATTTATCATCGAATCGTTGTGTCTTGGAGTAGGTATACGGATCAATGCCTAATGCAAAACTCGATTTCTGAAGCGCTTTCTGCGCTTTCAGATTCCAGTCACTTTGTTCGTATCTTAATTCCGATTGTTTTAAATCCGGACTGTTTTGGGCAGCCAGTTCTACGGCTTTCTCAAGCGTAAGAATGTCTTGTGCATGCACAACCGAAAGTGATGCGCCAAATGCCAAAATGGCGTATATTTTATTCATTTTCAAATATTTATTCATTCTTTATTCTGTTACTCAAATTCTTTTTCTTACTGTTCTTTCCTTTCCCATTTAATTGCATCAGCAAAAATTCGTTTACCATTCGACTTGTTGCTCAATACAACTTTGCACGAGTCGCCCGACAAGTAGTACGAACCTAACAGATTCCATCCGTCTTTTGTGTCGCGATTAATGGTATAGGTTAGCTGTTCCTTGCCATCAGCAGTATAAATTGTGTAATTATATTCCGTGCCGTCGTCTTCAAGTTTCGGACCTCCACGATCACTCCCTCTGTCTCCACTACTGCCTCTGCTTCCACCCGATGAGCGGCCGCGATCAAAACTGTACATCACACCGAGCGGAATATAGGTGTAAATATTATAGTAGCCCGGTTCTTTTAGTTTGGCCTGCCAGGTGGCTTCTAATTTTCCATCGCCTCCTTTGGTGTAATATCCTGAGCAAATATCTGTGCCATAAAACGATGTGTGTGATACGGCGCGCCAAAAATCGGGGTTGTAATAGGAAGAAATTGAACCATATTTTATTTTGTTCTCTTCTTTTTGCGAATCGGCAAATTTGCGGAGTTTATTGATTGTTTTCGAGGAATTTCGTTTAAAACCCTTGTCTTCATTGTCAACAATAATTTCATTGTCGTTTTCCCTCCTTAATGTTGTTACCGATAATTTATCCGACTCTTCTATCGGATATCTTTTGTATTTTTCTGTGTTTCTGAGGAAAAAACTTCTAATCATTGGTATGTTGGTCGACATTACTGTATTAATGGTCATCATACGTGGTTGGTCATACATTACAATCGAATAGTCGTGTGTTTCGCCTGGTTTTAATGTGTAGAATCTTTGTTCTTCTCCCGATCCACTGCCGGGACCACCACGTCCTGCTCTTAACGATACAGAAAGTAATCCTGTGTTACTGCTTTTATTCCAAGCCGAAAACTTTACCACAAATACCTGACCTTCGTCATCCCTGGTCTCAATTACCTTGGGTGTGTTAAAGATATACGATGCTACGCCGGTGCGTTCGCTCCAACTGTTTATTAAACTATCGGGATTAAACTTGAGTTCGGCATTCATTGCTTCCGAAAACTTTTTTTCGCTTATTACTTTAAATTGATTGTCTTCGAGAAAATAGTAAAAAAAGTCATCAAACGCCGCTTTTGTAACCTTTTGCTGTAAGAGCGCAAAAAGGTAATTTCCTTTTTGACCTATCGCATCGGCCACAATTTTGCGCTGTTCGGGATTACTGAGAATAGATGCCAGCGACGAATCCTTTAGTGCTAAATTGGCAAGTTCTTTATTGTCTACGCCTCCGCCTGTTCGGGATAAAAACGAAAACTGATAGTCATCACGAAGGTAGGTTTCGATGATATTATTCATAAACGGAACATTGTGCGAATAAAATGCCGTTACTCGGGTATAAAAGAGCGGAAAAATATTTTGTTGGTTACCGGTATAAGTTGAAGCTCCGGATAAAAATCCTGCTTGATCCATCCCTTCAACTCTTATTCCTGCCGAATTTCTTTGCATCCCACTGTAAAATGTCGAAAACAAAAATCGCCGGAATCGCTCATACTCCAAATCCTTGGGAAGTTTGTTTTTATTGTCATTTCGATCTTTCTCATATTTGATATACCGTGCAAAATCGGCTCCGCTAATATTGTAAGCTTTTTCGGGTATTAACACCATTTCGGGTTGAACCATCTCTGATGCCACCGTTAGTAATTGCTGCTGTGCCGAAAATTGTGCCGGAACTTCTATCATACTAAATCTTTTAAAAGGATATGTCAGGTCTATATTCCTCTCATAATCACTCTTAAATCCCTTTATAGCATCCACTATACTGTCGCCCAGATTCGGGAAATACCGACTGTAAAAATCATGCCCCTTTATGTTATATATCGCATAATCAACCTTGTCAATTGTACGTATTTTCTTTTCGTATTTGCCAATTATTAAACTTAGTCCATCCAATGGTTGTTTGTTTAAGAAATTAATTGCCAACTCTTTTTTTACCTGCTTCCCCTGGCTAATTACCATCAACGAAGTATCGGTTCGAACCGATAAATTAAACAAAGTAAAGGCTGGCACACGATGCAAATGGTTAATGGTATTATATGTAGTTCCGGCAATAGGATACCACAAAGACTCCGGCGTAAGTAACACATAATCCGCATTAACAAAACTATACCGCTGGGCAAGCTTTGCCATGTCATTGTTTTTGCTTGTATAAAAGGGTTTGTCCCAAGTGTTTAAATAACATATTTCGTCAACCGGATGTCCACTGTATTTTATTGTAAAACTAAACGATTCGCCCGGTTTAACGCCTCCCAAAGGCAACAATCCAATCAAGTGTTTGTCTGTTTTGTATTTTAAATCAACGCTGCCATGCTTTACTTCTCTAATTTTAAAACCGGGGTTTAGGGCTAACCACAGTGTATCTATGGTTCCTTCGTTTTGGTTTGAACCGATAATGGTAGATTCTACATCAATTTTACTGCCTTTGTGAATGAGGTTCATCTCGTTTTTTTCTATGGAAAACACAGGCGAATTGGTATGCCGGTCGTTACTGGCCAAATACTCCAGCCTGCGCTTATCTTTTCCCGATTCGAGAGAATAAAATCCGGCCATGAGTACTCCGCCAATGGATGTGACCAAAATGGCGATAAATAGGTTCATCCTTTTTAACCACGCTTTATTCGGCAATCGTACCATAAAGTAGATGGTAAACATTATAAAACCAATACCCAATACAAAATAGGCTCCCCGCTGAAGTAAAAGATCCCATCCATTACCAAAACCTGTAATCGACGAATAAAGAGCGGGTTGCAGTATGCCCGAAAAATCGAAAGCATTGTAATAATCGCCCGAAAAATAAAACAACGAAAATCCAAAAATTGCAAGAATAACCAAAAAAGTAACCGCCTGATTCTTTAAAACCGACATCAATACAAACGATAAGCCCAACGAGTATACCAACCCCGGAATAACCAATATCAACAGATAATAAAAATAGAGTTTAATATCCAACTGAACATCCGGTACTATTACGTTGAATACCACGCCAACCAGCAGCACAACCAAATCGAAGAGCACAAAAACTTTTAATATCCCAAGTGTTTTACCAAAAACGTATTCGAGGTTCGACATGGGCCGTACATAGATAACTTCGGTCGTATCCAGTTTTTTATCGCGCTTTAAAAAATCAGAAGCCAAAAATACAGCGACCAACGATTGCGTAATACTCAAAAAAAACATCGGAACATACGCAAACATCGACTCCAAAGCCTTATGGCTCCAACGGGCCTGACTTGGAATTGCAAAATACATGGTACTAAAGAACACCAGAAAAAGCAATAACAATATGGCATATACCCTAAAAAACCAGCTACGCCACAATAGTTTGCCTTCGTTGCGCGAAATTGTATTTATATTGTTTATAAAACTCATAATTGCCAGGCATTTAGTTTGTATTCCATTAAATGTACATAGGCATGTTCGAGGTTTGGTTTAATCTTTTTGCCTTCAAATCCCTCAATATCATCACCCACAAGTTGTATTTCCCAACCATTGTCGGCCGGTATCGTCGAAATTACAGGGTATTTCTCTTTCAATAAATCGTACTCGCTATTTGAAACGTGTAACTGCCACACACTGTTTTTTGCTCTGGCTATAAGTTCTTCGGGCGAACCAACAAAGGCAATTTCGCCTTCGTGCAATACGGCCATTTGGTTACAGGTACTCGAAATGTCGCCCACAATATGTGTCGATAAAATGATAATTGTATCCTGGTTTCCAAGCTCAGAAAGTAAATTCCGGAATCTTATTCGCTCTTCGGGGTCGAGTCCGGTGGTTGGTTCATCCACAACAAGCATTTTGGGGTTTGTAATTAATGCCTGAGCGATGCCGAGTCGGCGTTTCATGCCGCCCGACAAATCCTGAGCGTAGCGATCGCGAACTTCGTAAAGGCCTACTTTAGCAAGCATTTCGTCCACTTTGCCGCGTTGTTGTTTGCGCGAAAACATGCCCGACAATCCGGTGGCATAGTCAAGAAATTCCCAGGTTTTTAATCGCGTAAAGAACCGAAAATCCTGTGGCAGATAACCGATTATTTTTCGTACTTCACGACGTTCTTTCCTGATATCCTTGCCATCTATTAATATTGAACCTGTGGTGTAATCCTGCATGGTCACAAGGATTTTCATGAGTGTCGATTTTCCGGCACCATTGGGGCCCAATAGCCCAAACATGCCTTCAGTAATTTCTAAGTCTATACCCTTCAGTGCCTTAAAGCCGTTGTCGTATTTTTTTTCGAGTGCTTTTATTTCAATTTTCATGTCGTGTTGTTTAAAATAACCGCAATTACAACGGCTTCTAACGCAGTTTTGACAATGCAACTGGTGGTATTATTCCATGATTCAATTTAAAAAGTAATTTTTGCCCATTCCATCAAATTTTTTGGTTGAACCGGCATTCTCTCCATCCAATCATTTCAGTGATTCAAAATAGTTCGTTAATCTTTTATAATCGGTTGATTTTAAAAATATTACACAATAGTGCATGTGTTTGTAAATTTACGGTAGATGAGCTTGTTAAATTTTGCCTGCCATCGAACATCTATCCTATTCGTTCATTCGCAGTTTAACGGGTTCGGGCCTGAAAAAGTAAAATGCACAATTTCAGCTTTTTTACAGCCAAAATTGTGCATTTCTTGAGCAATGGAATCTCAGTTTTCTATTCTGCAATCGAAATTTTGATTTTACGACCTTTAAACTTAATGTCTAGTACTTTTTTAACCGTGGTTTTGGCTTTGGCTCGATTGATGGCTACAAATGTGTTGTGGTCGAGTACTTCAATCAGGCCAATTTCGTCCTTGGCTAACCCGCCTTGTTGAATTAAAAAACCAACCACATCCACTTTACTGATCTTCTCTTTGCGCCCACCGCCAATGTATAAAGTTTCCCATACGGGTTCAGCCGGTAAATCCACAACCTCAGGTAAATCAATTATTTCCGGTTTCTCAATAATATATTCCGGTAAATAGTCGCCTTCGGCCATAACCAACCATGCATTGCCGCCAGCGAACATGCGCGCAGTACGGCCATTACGGTGTGTAAAGGCTTCGGCAGTTGGGGCTAATTGGTAATGAACCACATGTTGTACATCCGGTATGTCGAGGCCACGCGAAGCAAGGTCGGTAGTTACCAAAATACGCACACTGCCATTACGGAATTTTATCAAAGCCCGCTCGCGTTCATCCTGTTCGAGCCCCCCATGAAAAAGTCCGCAGCTAATGCCCTTTTCATCGAGTAATGCACCTACCCGAAAAACAGTGTCGCGATGGTTGCAAAATACCAGTGTTGGTTCGTTATCGAGTGTACAAATTAATTTGTAAAGCAGTTCCGATTTGTCGCGGCCTTCGGTTTGAACTACATACTGATTGAGCGATGCCGGTGTAGCCAACGTTAGGTAGTTGAGCTCTTTGTGCTTGCGAATACCGGAATATTCGGGTATTTCGACGGCCTTGGTGGCCGACGTGAGTATGCGTTTGTTAATGCCGGTAAGATGGTGTAATATGGACGACATTTCACCTTGAAATCCTAATTCGAGCGATTTGTCAAATTCGTCGAGAACCAAAAATTCGATTGTTGCTGTATTGATATGATTTCTGCGAATATGGTCGGCAATGCGCCCCGGTGTACCAATCAGCAACGCTGGGGCTTCGGTAAGTTCGTGGCGCTCAATGCGCGTAGAATGACCACCATAACAACATGTTACCTTAAATCCGGTTCCCATACTACGGAATACTTTTTCTATTTGCAGGGCTAACTCGCGCGAAGGGGCTAAAACCAAAGCCTGAATGCCGCTTTTTTCTTTTTGTAAGCTTCGCAGAATTGGAATCAGATAGGCCAGTGTTTTGCCTGTGCCTGTTGGGGCCAGCAATACCACGTCGTTGGCCACCGATGCATTGATTGTACTTTGTTGCATTTCGTTGAGTGCTTCGATGCCTAACTTATTTAAAACCGAATCTATTTCCATCTTTTTCTGTATTGTTATTTTAGTTTGCAAAGGTAGTAAGAAATAGGTTACCTTTCTTTAAAGTCTGAAACGAGGCCGGGGCAAACGTATTTAAAAGAACCAATGATCAGATCATGCATTCCCGCATCGTGCGTCGCGGATGCAATGAGTTTAACCACAAAGGCGCAAAAATACAAAGTATTTGTGGGGATGTGAAGATGTGTGCCGCAGGCATACCTGCCGGAAAATTGTGAAAATGCGGGCTTACGCACACCAATTTCCCAATTGTGGTTGTTCGTTTCAAATTGTAATTCTGTCTCCGCTGTGTTCTCCGTGGTTTAATGTGCTTTTTTCAATAGAATGACTCTGAAGTTTCCACCAAAATCACGCGCATAATCTGCCATTATGTTTAGTTGTGTCTGAGCTGCAATTGGCTCAAAATGTCTGGTAATATCCGAAAACATCACTGTTGTAAAGGTGTTTATCAATCTTCGTTTCCATGAAACGGCCTTTCCGGTTCGTACAAATTTATCGAAAACAATCATTCGGCCACCGGGTTTCAAAACGCGCTCTGCCTCACGGATACATGCCACAGGGTCGGGGATTACCGCTAAGATCAGATGCAGCAAAACAACATCAAACGATGCATCCGAAAAATCCAATCGTTGGCCATCCATTACAAATGCCTCGGTAGGGCGGTTCAACCTTAATGACCTTCGTTTTAAAAGTGTAATCATTGCAGGTGTAATATCTGTGGCAGTTACAGAAATGTTTTCGGGCAGATACAACAAATCGAGTCCTGTACCTGCACCAACAATCAACACTTTTTCGTCGGGGGTTAACTGTGCAAGTTCAATACCGAATTTGCGCGAATTGTCGAGCATTTTACCCAATAAATCGTATCCGGGCGCATACATGGTGTATCGTATTATGTTCCAGTTTGTGCGGTTCATTGGTGCCAATTATACAAAGTTAAATGTTATGAGTAAGATAATGGATAGAATTCCAATGAGTGCTGTTACAAACAAATAGTCGGCAATTTGTTCCCATCGGGCCGATAATACCGGTTTTTTTGATCGTATGGAAACGTATGAAAATAAGCATGAAACAGTGAGCAAAACCGCAACAAGACTTGTAAATGCATCGATAAGATGTGTTTCGAATTTATTGGTTATATGCAATGAGGTAATTACAAAAAGACAAAACCCCAGTAAATTGGCCGAGGTACTTAAAATGTGGGATGATGTATTATTTGCCATGTTTTTTTAATTTTTATTGAACCAAAGTTGTACAATTTTTAATGGCATTCAAAATGATGGTCTCTTTTTTTACCTTATCATTACGTCCGAAATCCCGTTTTAGTTGGTTATTTAAGCCTCAAATTGCATAATTAATGTTAATGTTTTGTGGGTTTGCATTGATTTGGAAAGAAGACAATTTTATGAATAAACATATGTATATTTCTAAATCTGTTTATTCATGCGACTTCTGTATTGTTTGCCTCAAATTGTGTTGTGCGACTTATCAGAAAATTATTTTGATCGACTAAAATACATGACAAAAGTCAGTTATGCTGATATTTTCTTGTAATACTTTTATACTATCAATATTATAGCATAAGTGGCATATAATTTAATAGATATGAATACAAAGAATTTAGTAAGATTAGTTATAGTGCTTATATTTAGTACTTTAATAGAATTAAAAGCACAAATTGTTTACAAGGCAATCCCTGCACAAAGTAAAATAGAAATCAAGGGAACCTCTACATTGCACAATTGGGAAATGATTTCTACCGATATGTTTTGTGTGGTTACTGCCAAAAACGAAACAACAGAATCGCCCGAGATTGTGAAGTTTGATTTTTCGATGAAGGCAAAAAGCCTTAAAAGTGGAAAATCGATGATGGACAATATTGCTTACGATGCTTTGAAAGCATCGAAATTTCCGGAAATTAAATTTTTGGTTGAATCGCTACAAGCTGCCGGTAAGTCGGGTAGTGAATTGAACGAAACACTCAACGGCAAAATTACCATTGCAGGGGTTACTAAATCGGTTCAGACCAAAATAAAAAGGATGATTGGAACAGATGGAAAAACTGTAGTAAAAGGTTCATTACCAATAAAAATGACAGATTTTGGCGTTGAACCACCAACCGCTTTAATGGGTACAATTAAAACCGGTAATGCCATTACGGTAGATTTCGCATTAGAATTTCAGAAACAATAGAGAACAGGTCAATAAAGTTTTGATTAACAATTAAAAAAAGTATGATTATGAAGAGAGTTTTATTAACAGTTGCCTCGTTTGCAGCTGCAATTACAATGTTTGGCCAGCAATTTGAGCTTCCAAAACTTAACAGTGCCGATTTCGACAAGGTTAAGGTTACCCTTGGTGGAGATTTTGCCCTTCAATATCAGGCCATTGATAATGTGGGTTCGCCAATTATTAAGTTAGGTGGCGTAAATCATGAACCGGGTTTTATGCCTCTGGGTTCGGGGGTTAACCTTCCTGCTGCCAATATGGTTATTTCTTCAGATTTAGCTCCGGGTATGAAAGTGGTACTTACCACCTATTTGTCGTCGCGTCACCATAACGAATCGTGGGTTAAGGATGGTTATTTGCTTATAGATGCAATGCCGTTTATGCACTCATCGTTTGTTGATGGATTAATGCAGAACCTTACACTTAAAACCGGTGTAATGGAAGTAAACTATGGCGATGCACACTTTCGTCGTTCGGATAACGGCCATGTAACCGCCAACAAATTTGTCGAAAACTATATTATGGAGGCCTTTATGACTGCACCTGCATTAGAATTAATGTATCGTAATAATGGTTGGATTGCAATGGGTGCATTAACAGGCGGAACTTTGAACCCTGCCTTGGTTGGATTTAACAACACAACAAAGAATTTTGATACTTACGATATGGTATCGGAACTGGCCTTTTATGGCAAATTTGGATATGAAACCAAATTGGATAACGATTTAAAACTTCGTTTTACTGTTTCACCGTACTATAATAGCAACAACCACCGTGGTACATTGTATGGTTCGGATCGTGCCGGTGCACGATATTTTTCGATTCTTGTGCCCGATTCAATTGCTTCCGGCGCAGTAATGGCCATTAACTCGGCCGGTACCGACATCAAGGCCAATGCCGCAAACGGTCATTGGGGCCCGGGTGCAACCTATAAAGTAACTTCGGTCATGTTAAATGCTTATGCCGAATTTAAAGGCCTTGAGTTCTTTGGTACCTACGAAACAACAAAGGGCACGAACGTAAAAGATGGTCCGGAGTTTAAATACAACCAGTTAGCTGCCGAACTGTTGTACCATTTTGGTTGCGAAAAACAGTTTTATGTTGGCACACGTTACAACACCGTTTCGAACCAAAATTCAGAAAGCGTAAATCGTATTCAGGTTGCCGGTGGTTGGTATTTAACACCAAACGTAATGATGAAAGCCGAATATGTCAATCAGAAATACGACATCAGTTCGTACACAAAAAATTCCGGTTTTAAAGGGATGATGGTTGAAGCTGCTATTTCGTTTTAATTTTTACGCATAGTTTATAGCATGGGCGGGAGAGTGATTTATCGCTCTCCCGCTTTACATTATTGTAAAATGATCACCATATGAATATCAGGATTTTTATAGTTGTCATTGGTTTCTTTTTCTCTTTATCAGAATTGGCCACTTCTCAATCTGAATATAAACCGGTATTTATAAAAAACATTTTGCTAAGTCGGTTTAACATAGTTGGTGAAACCAATATAAACAGGTTTAATATAGAATATAATCGGATTGAACCGAACCACTTATCGAACAATGCATGGGCTGGTAACAATAATGAACACATAGAGCTAAATATTCCGGTAGAGCGATTTGAATGTAGTAACCACTTAATGAAAAGCGACTTTTTACACATGGTTAAAGCCGATTTGTATCCTTATATCTCTGTTAAACTGAATATGGACAAAACGCGTCTGCTTTTTAATCAGGGGGTCGCAGATTTATCCAACATCATCATCAGTTTTGCAGGTCGCAGCAATCTTTACCATTTAGTGGGCGAGATACAAAAAATAGGGGAAAACAGGTATGCGATTGCAGGTGGTAAAATGGTTCAATTTTCGGATTTTAATATGGTTCCACCCGAAAAATTTTTAGGCTTGGTTCGCGTTAAGAATGAAGTTTTTATTAGTTTTGACCTGCAATTGGAAATAGCTGAAATGAAACAGATACTGCAATGAGATTTAGTACAAAAACACGCTATGGATTAAGAGCCATGCTTGAAATCGGAAAGGCCGATCAGGAAATTGGTATTTTTCAGAAGGATATTGCCAAAAATCAGGAAATATCACTCAAATATCTCGATGCCATTATTTCGTCGCTTAAAGTGGCCGGGTTAATTGTTACCGTAAAAGGTAAAAAAAGCGGTTATATCCTTACCCGAAAGGCTTCGGAAATTACGATGTTAGATATTCATAATGCTTTTGAAGCGGGTATTTGTATTATTGATTGTTTGTCGCAAAATGTGCATTGTGATCGCAAAATGGGTTGTGCATCAAGAGGTTTTTGGGGCAGATTGAATAATATTATTGTAAAACATTTTAAATCAGTTACGCTTCAGGATATTATAGATAACCGAACGCTTCTGGACGATACCGAATTGATGTTTTCGTAATGGTAATGCGGCATTCGCATCGTTTTGTTGCGTGATTAAAAAAAAACAACTTTCTTTGATGCATTAACCAAATTTGCATTTTATGCTCGAAGTTGAATATAATAAGAACGAAAATATTTTATACAGCAAGCACCTTGGCCCTATAACTAAAAGCGAAATGATTCAGGCTTTTAATGAAATTGAAGGTGATATTATTAATCCCCGACCTTTGTATGTCATTGAAGATGCCAGAAAAACAGATGTTGAACTAAATGTTTCTGATGTACAGGAATTGGTTCGGAATATAGCAAGTGGAATGAACCGCTTTTCTTTTGTCAGGCACGCCGTTATTGTGTCGAAGCCTCGTTATACCGCATTGGTTATGATTGCCGGTAAAGAAATAGCGCATATGAATTATAAAATGGCGGTGTTCAGTACGCCAAATGCCGCAAAAAAGTGGTTGTTAGAAGAGATTTGAAAAAGTCTACCGGTTAAAAAGTTTTTCAACCGGTAAACCCGACACTTATACATACAGACAATGGTAAGCCATTGTTTCCTCAACTTTAACCTTGAATTTCACCCCTTTTTCTACCACAAATGTTTCGCCTTTATGGTAGGTTTTCCATTCCTTTTCGCCCGGAAGCAGTGCATCGAGTTTGCCACAGACTACAGTCATGTACTCAATAGTACCGGTACCAAACTCATATTCACCCGGTGCAATTACACCCACAGTTGCATTCCCTTCACTGTTTTCGACCGCTATCGACTTTACGGTTCCACCAAAATATTCGTTTACTTTAAGCATAAATTTACCTGTTTTTATTTCGGTGCGAAAATATGCTTTTATTTAATACTCCAAATGTTTTTATGGTTAAAATATAAGGCCAAAGGCGTAAAAATGTAACAATTTGAAATTTAGTAATGTGAAATTGTAGCCTTATTGTTGCAATTTTCTTTGTTTTTGTTGTGGATTGAAACGAATATCTATTACATTTGAATTTGTAAAAATTGCAAACTATACTGATAGATCGGCATAGATTTGAAATAGGGAATTATATTAATTGTATAAAGTGATATTATGGAAAACTATTTTAAGACAACGCCCAACGCCGAAGGGTTTTTCGGCGATTTTGGAGGTAGTTTTATTCCGCCTCATTTGCAGGTAGAAATGGACAAGATTACCGAAGCCTACTATTCAATCAGTAAATCGCACGAATTTATTTCGGAATTGCGTAGTATTCGTAAACACTTTCAGGGCCGCCCCACACCGGTGTATTTCTGCAAAACTTTATCCGAAAGATACGGCGGGCGTATTTATCTGAAACGTGAGGATTTGAACCATACCGGTGCACATAAACTCAATCATTGTATGGGCGAGGCGTTGTTAGCCAAATATTTGGGTAAAAAAAGACTTATTGCTGAAACCGGCGCAGGGCAGCACGGTGTTGCATTGGCAACTGCTGCGGCTTATTTTGGTCTGGAGTGCGAAATACACATGGGCGAAGTGGATATAGCCAAGGAGCATCCAAATGTAGTTCGAATGAAAATTCTCGGTGCCAAAGTTGTTCCGGTTACACATGGTTTAAAAACTTTGAAAGAGGCAGTAGATTCGGCTTTTATGGCCTATTTGCAAGACCCCGATACCCAAATCTATTGTATCGGTTCAGTCGTAGGCCCGCATCCGTTCCCAATGATGGTCCGCGATTTTCAACGTGTAGTGGGTATCGAAGCCAAAGAGCAATTTTTGGAAATGACCGGCGAATTGCCCGATAATGTAGTGGCTTGTGTTGGTGGTGGCAGTAATGCTATGGGTATTTTTTCTGCATTTCTCGAAGATCCTGAAGTTTCCCTTTACGGGGTTGAACCGGCAGGGCGTTCGTACGATTTGGGCGAGCATGCCTGTACCATGAAGTATGGTACGCCCGGTGTTATTCACGGGTTTAAATGCAAGGTACTTCAGGATGAAAATGGTGAACCATCACCAGTTTACTCTGTGGCCAGTGGTTTGGATTATCCCGGTGTTGGACCGGAGCATTGCATGCTCGAAGCAAATGGCCGTGTACAGTATAAAGATGCCACAGATAAAGAGACTATTGATGCATTTTATGAACTGAGCCGTGCCGAAGGCATTATTCCGGCTCTCGAAAGTGCACATGCAGTGGCTTATGCATTTAAACTGGCTAAGGAAAAACCTCGTCAGTCCATTTTGGTCAATCTGAGTGGACGGGGTGATAAGGATATTGATTTTGTTGTGGATAAATATGGTTTGCCCGAATAAGGTTCAACTTTGAAATATATGGAAAGGCATCTCATTTTGGGATGCCTTTTTTAGTTCTTTTTTCCTCATTTAAATAGGTGGTTGAATATTTCAATCGACGTTCGACGTTCGATGTTCGACGTTCGACGTTCGACGTTCGACGTTCGATGTTTGACGTTCGATGTTCGATGTTGGACGAAATTTAAGAGGTTCATATATAGTTATTTACAAGTATTCACACTATTATGTAATGTTCTTAAAATCAATGTATTATAAAAGTTTAACGAACTATTAATGTTTGCAATGCAATTGATAAGATGGTTCTGAAAAGTTTTGTCGTGCATCGAACATCGAACAATCAATTGAACTAATATAATTCGGTGAAAATTGGAATCTGTTTCATACGTTATATTTTTATAATTACATTTGAGAATTGAAACTAATGATCAGGTGGTTTTCGATTGTACTATAATTGTGTATATTGAACGATGAAGTTCGTTAAACAAAAGATATTTACGAAATGAAAAAGGTGAAATTTGCAGCTACCACCATGGCTTACATTGTTAAGGTGGTACTTTTTTTGTGTTCGGTTGTGCTTATATTATACCTGATGCCCAAAGAGGGCAAATTTAAATATACCTACGAAAAGGGAAAGCCATGGCAATATAATTTGTTAATCGCGCCTTTCGATTTTCCGATATTTAAATCGGCAAAAGAGCTTAAAATTGAGCGAGACAGTATGTTATCGGGGTTCAAGCCGTATTATATTGTTGATACTCTGGAAACTGAAAAGGTAATTGGGGCGGTTACTGCTGCTTTTAACAAAGCCTGGGCTCCGTCCGGCAACATTAATCCAACACGCAAGCCATACTATCTGAATGCACTACTCGAGCAGGTCGCCATTGTGTGTCATCAGGGCATTATGTCGTTCGAAGACCATAACAATCTGAAAAGTTCAAATGTGCAGGAGATTGTTGTGGTTGAATCGCAGGTGGCCAGAACGCAACCAATTAATTTGGTGCTGACACCAAGAGCTGCTTACGAACGTATTTTAGTGGGGCTTAATAGTTACGCAAGCTTACCCGGTATAACAAATATGGCCCAAAATCTCGACTTGAATAACTATCTGAATCCTAATTTAAATATCGATAAAAATCTTTCGGAGAAGTTACGCGACGATTTACTGCACAACATATCGGCTACTTCGGGCATGGTTCAACGTGGCGAAAGAATAATTACTTTAGGCGAAATTGTTAACGATAATTCATTTAAGGTTTTAGAGTCGTTTAGGAAAGAGTATGAAAGGCAGGTTGGTAGTTTTGGTAAAAAGAATTTTGTTTCGATAGGTCATGCGGTGTTGGTATCGGCTATGTTGCTTTCATTGCTCTTGTTTCTATTCTTTTATCGTCGCGAAGTATTTGATAATCAGAAACATTTTATTTTTATTCTGCTCAATGTGGTTGGCTTTGTATTACTCTCTATTGTTATGGTGCGTTTTACAACCTGGCGACTCTATTTTTTGCCATTTGCCATTTTGCCCATCACCATGCGTACATTTTTCGATTCGCGAATTGCCATTTTTGCCAATATTATTACCATACTTATTGTATCGCTCATGGCACGAAATAGTTATGAATTTGTACTTTTAGAAATTATGAGTGGGATGGCCGCAACTTTTAGCCTTAAAGACTTAAACAGTCGCGGACAATTGGTTCGAACCTCATTTGTTGTTTTTCTTACGTATTGTTTTATTTATTTTGGTCTTTCGTTGGTTCAGGAGGGAGATATAAACAGTCTTGAGTACCGGTATTTTGCTTATTTTGGCATTAATGGCATTTTACTGCTCTTTGCCTATCCGCTGATATTTATTTACGAAAAAACTTTTGGTTATTTATCGAATGTAACCCTTATTGAGCTTGCAAATAATAACCACCCATTGTTACGCCGTTTATCTGAAAATGCGCCCGGCACGTTTCAGCATTCGCATCAGGTGGCTAATCTGGCTCAGGAGGCGGCTTTCCGTATTAATGCAAATCCGTTATTAGCTTATACCGGCGCATTGTATCACGATATTGGCAAATCGGTTCGACCAATATATTTTACCGAAAACCAACGCAATAATCTTAGCCCGCACAAAAATATGGATGAACGCGAAAGTTCCAAACTTGTAGTGAACCATGTGGAAGAGGGTGTTCGCCTGGCTCTTAAGTACAATTTGCCCGAAATGATTATTGACTTTATCCGAACGCATCATGGTAACGGAATGACCCAATATTTTTATATTACGTATAAGAACAAACATCCCGAAGAAGCCATTAATCCAAAGGATTTTTCTTACCCCGGTCCAACGCCATTTACCAAAGAACTTGCTATTTTAATGATGGCCGATTCGGTGGAAGCCGCCAGCCGATCGCTAAAGGAGTATACCGACGAAAGTATTAGTGAGCTTATTGAACGCATTGTTGGTAAACAGGTTGCCGAGGGACAGTTTAAATATGCACCGATTACTTTTGCCGATATAGAAACGGTAAAATCATGTTTTAAGGAAAAACTCATGAATATATACCATACGCGTATAGAATATCCCAAAGAAAGCGTTCAAAACCAACCGGCTAACTGAGCAATGGTGACTGCAATTACGGTGCAAATGGCTGCAAGTCCAATGGCTAAGCCACTCATCGCCCCTGCGGTTTCTCCCATTTCCAAAGCTTTTGTGGTGCCTATGGCATGAGCCGAAGTGCCTAACGAAATGCCACGGGCAATGGGGTGCGTAATCCTGAAAATTTTAAATACCAATGGCGATAATATGGCTCCGGTAAGCCCGGTCATTACAATCGAAAGCACTGTTATGCCTTCTACCGCTCCCAACGTTTGGCTCAGACCAATACCGATGGGGGTGGTTACAGAATGCGGTATAAGCGATTTTTCGATCATTGCATTTATATTAAACACTTTGCTTAATAGTACGGTAGAAATTAAAGATGCTATCGACCCCGTTAATACACCGGTTAGAATGGCGTATTTGTGATCTTTCAACAATTGTCTTCGACGGTAGAGTGGTAACGCTAGTACCACCGTAACCGGACCTAAAAATGCGTGAATGATACCTGCCCCTAACATATATTCGCTGTAAGATAGATTAAAAATAAGTAAAACAATAATTACCAGACCAATGGCAATTAATAACGGGTTGAGCCAGCTTTTGTGAAACCGTTTGTAAACAGATATGCCGGTATAATATGCGGCCAATGACAAAACCAATGACCAAAGCGGATTATGTAAGAGACTATTCATTGGTGTTTCTTTTAGTATTGGCAATTTTTTGAGTTATTACAGCCGATATGGCCATTACCAAAATTGTGGATATGACGATAATGGCGATGGTTTGTAAGTAGGAGCCACGCACAAGTTGATAGGATGCCAAAATACCAACACCGGCCGGTAAAAAGAAAAATGCCATGTTTTTTAACAAAAAATCGGCCGTTTCTTCGATGTGCTTTGGTTTAATTATTCCGGTAAAAAGCATGATGAGTAAAATAATCATGCCCGAAATGGCCCCCGGAATGGGCAGATGTGCCCATTCCGTAAGAAAGCTACCCGTTAAATTTATTCCAATAATGATGATAAGTTGTCTGAATGTTTTCATCTAAAATATATTTCGGTGGGCAAAAATAAACATTAGTTTTTTAAACAAGGGGCTTATAACTGGTGTGTTTTTATTAAAATACTTATTTTAGAGCTATTTAACCCATCTAATCACGATGTTTTTTATTAAAAACAAATTTGGTGTCAGTATTAGAATTATATTTGCATATAAAAATATAGATATATGAATGTGTTGCATAATGTAGGTAAAAAAGACCGGATAGTAAGAATCGTAATTGCCATAGTTTTACTTACACTCTATTTCACAAAAACTGTTGAGGGAAATTGGGCACAGGGTGCTTTAATCGGTTCATTTTTAATGATAATGACCTCAATGCGACGTTGTTGCCCATTGTACGCGTTGATTGGACGAGGTACCTGCGGTGTAGATACGGGTTCAACCGAAAAGAAAATAGAAACAAAGAAGTTTGAACTTTAATGTGTTGGAAATTGTTTTTAACGCAACTGATCATGAGGTTTTAAGCACAATAATAAGCACTAAAAACAAAAAAAATGAAAGCAAATGTTGGAAAAGCAGACAAGGCAATTAGAATTGTACTTGGCTTAGCAATTGGCGTTATAGGTATGGTGTACCAAAGTTGGTGGGGATTGGTTGGTTTGGTTCCGATTTTAACAGCTCTGATAAACTGGTGCCCGCTTTATGTGCCGTTTGGCATAAAAACGGTAAAAAAGTAAGCTTTTTACCTGGTATGCTATAACAAAGGCAACAAACATGAATGGTGTTTGCTGCCTTTTTTTATTTGTGCCATAATTTATTATATCACATTACTTTTTAATAGGTTGTGAGATGATGTGTTTTGTTGCATATTCCTGTATTTGAGCCTGTTAAAATTTGTCGAACCTCGAACGATCGATGGGTTTTTATTCCCTTGTTTTAATTCGCAGCAAATGCACCATAACTCCCGCAGGAATGGTGCACAGTGCAAGTTTTAGCCATATGGTTGGCGTAAACCAAATAGTTATACCTACAGAAATCCATACAAAAATAATCATACGAATTTTAACCGACCGCTTAATTCCACGATTGGCATAATAGTCGTTGAGATATTCGCCAAACCAACGGTTCTGAAACAACCAATCATGCAGTTTTTTAGAGCTTTTTGAAAAACAAATTGCAGCGAGTAACAAAAACGGGGTAGTAGGCAGTAGTGGTATAAAAATGCCTAAAATACCTAAAACCACACTTAAAGCACCAATCGCTACAAGTATTAATTGCGTTATTTTGCTGTATCCCTTACTATTAAATTCCGGAATCTGTCTCAAATCGAAGATTTTATTTTACTTATTGAATCGTTTCTGCAACAGGATCAAGACTGTGTTCGCCACGTTTGTTCAAATAAACACCGAAAGTGTTCAAAAGTTTTGAGAAATACAAGGCTTCAAAATCGCGTTCATTTGGTTATGGGCTATTTTAGAATTATTATAATTTGTAGCTGTTGTAAGGTAAATTGGAAATAAACTTTAATATTTGTGCTTAAAATAGTTACGAATTGTAATAAATACAATATAATCAAAGGATATAGAATATGAAGAAACAATTATTATCAGTTGCTTCTGCGGCAGTCATATGCTCCGGAAGTTTAGTCGCTCAAACCACTGCGGCACCAAAATATAAAGCCGAATTTTATGGTTTTGTAAGGGTAGAATCTTTTTACGATACCCATAAAGGTTTAAATGCGGCAAATGAGTTGTTTATGATCGTACCAACGGCCGCTGTTTATGATGCCAACCATAAAGATATCAATGAAACAGGTAGCTATAATTTGGGTTCTATGGCTACACGCTTTGGCGTAAAAGTTGCCGGACCGGAAATTTTCAATGCCAAAACGAGTGCCAACATCGAAGCCGACTTTGCCGGCGATGTAGGTCTTAACACCGCTTTACTCAGGATTCGTCAGGCGAATGTGGTTTTTGGTTGGAACCATGCTTCGTTATTGGTTGGGCAAACCTGGCACCCGTTTTGGGGTGGCAAAAATTTTCCGTTGGTTGCCGGACTCAATACAGGCGCACCTTTTCAGCCCTTTAACCGATCGCCGCAGGTTCGACTCGACTATAAAACCGGAAAACTAACCTTTACCGGTGCTTTGGTTTCGGAGTTTCAGTATAAGTCGTATGGATTTGCAAAAATAGATTCAATGGTTCCTGCTGCCATGTCCTATTCGGCCAAAACAGACGATTACAGTCGCAATGCGGCCATTCCCGAAATGTTTGCAGGTCTCGAACTCAACGATAATGCGTTAACATTAGGCGTTGGTGGTTCATTAAAATATATTCGTCCCTCTTTGTATACCGTAGGCATCAATCCGGTTGGTCCCGATAATCAAAAGTATTTGTCCGATGCCTTGTTACGTTCATTATCGGCAGTCGGTTACCTGAACTATAAAAAAGAGATGCTGTTTTTTCAGGCTAAAGCCGTATTAGGGCAGAACATGACACACCTGACCATGCCTGGCGGATATGGGGT
>QKHT01000120.1 GCA_003249935.1 Bacteroidota bacterium | reverse complement strand
GCAGTTGGAAAACAGTTGGAAAGAGTTGAAAGGCAGTTGGAAAACAGTTGGAAAACAGTTGGAAAGAGTTGGAAAACAGTTGAAAACAGTTGAAAGGCAGTTGGAAAACAGTTGGAAAGAGTTGAAAGCAGTTGGATGACAGTTATAAAGAGTTGGAAAACAGTTGGAAACAGTTGAAAGCAGTTGAAAGCAGTTGAAAGGCAGTTGGAAAACAGTTGGAAAGAGTTGAAAAGAGTTGGAAAGAGTTGGAAAACAGTTGAAAAACAATAGGCAGGACAAAACTTGTTCTGTAAACTTCGGCCAATCATTCCTGACGGGTATATTCCGACGACTTTGGTTTCACGACGAACAAAACAAAGATGAACATACTTTTTGAAGATAATCATATAATCGTGCTGAACAAGGCCGCAGGCGACCTGGTACAGGGCGATAAAACAGGCGATGAACCATTGAGCGAGCAGCTCAAAAGGTATCTTGCAGAGAAATACAACAAGCCCGGGAATGTATTTGTAGGTGTAGTACACCGTCTCGACCGGCCGGTTTCGGGGTGTGTTATTTTTGCACGAACCACAAAAGCACTTACCCGTTTAAATACAATGCTCCAGAACAGGGAAATTGAAAAAACATATTGGGCCATTGTTTGCGGGCGACCTCAGGAAACTGAAGGCACCTTGGTTCATTACATGCTTAAAAACGAAAAGCAGAATAAATCGTATGCTTACGAAACGGAGAAAAAGCATTCAAAAAAGGCGGTACTGCATTATACGGTATTAAATGCGGGCGAAAATTACACTTTACTTGAGATTAAATTAGAGACAGGCCGTCATCACCAAATCCGTTGCCAATTGGCCAAATTAGGTTGTCCGATAAAAGGTGACCTAAAATATGGTGCGCCCAGATCTAATGAAGATGGCGGAATCTCACTGCATGCCCGAAGCATTCAGTTTAAACATCCGGTAATAAAGGAGTTAATCAGTTTTAATGCACCGGTACCCGACGACAAGCTCTGGCGATCGTTTGTGAAGTAAATACCCGGAATCAGGACATATTTTTTGTCCATCAAATCCGTTGGCGTAGAAACTAATGAATCGGCCTTCTACTTCAACGTTTTTTTATACCAAATCATTACATTAGCCTTTTTTTCAATGATGACTTTGGAGATTGAACCAACAAAATGAATTACGAATCACCTAAATTATAGATCGTTATAATATTACAATTCACAATCAGCAAATAGAAAATGACTAATTTATTAAATCAAAATTAGTATTTTTTTTTGATGGATTAATTATATGTTTTGACTCAAATTTACGGTGAAAAGCATGGGTTTAGGACGAACTTTGTTCCATTATTCATTTAAAATTTGCAAGATTATGAAATTAAAAAACTACTTTATTTCCACCATGTTTTTAATTGCCGGTTCGGCATTTGCAGGTGACTGGTATGTATCTTCAACAGGCGACGATACAACCGGCAATGGAACGGCAGGGGCACCATTTGCTTCCATTGGCAAGGCCTATACGACCATGCTGGATGGCGACATCATACATGTTGCTTCGGGCACCTATACCAATGGCGTAGCTGCTGACTATATTACTGTAACCAAATCGTTTACCATTATGGGCGCAGGTGCAGGCAGTACAATCATTCAGAATGGTACAGAGCCAATTTCAATCACCAATACGGCCGCACAAAAACGATTTTTGTCATTTACAAATACTTCTGCCGGCAAAACAGTTACATTACTTGACATAACCATTAGACATTGTGGTTGGTGGGGTTTAACCAACGGCGGTGGAATGATAAATTTGAATAACTCCGGGACTGATGGTGCAACGCTGATTGCCCGGAGATGTAATTTTCAGTATGGTTTTGCACGTCAAGGAGGAGCAATACAAATATCAGGGGCACCCACAGCCGGATCAAAATTAAACAAAGGGATATTTGAAGACTGTTCATTCAGTGGCAACCGCTGTATGATACAAACCACAAATGTACCTGTTTACACCAATGCCAATAACTATGGGGGTGCAGCAATAGGCTCAGGATCTAATGGTTGTGTAGAATTACGCAACTGCATTTTCTACGACAACGGAAGCCTTGACGACCCATATAATCAAGGACCATCATTTGCCAATTGCGGCAATGCCACTTCGGGTCGTTGCCTCAATTTGAATGCAGGTGGAACCGGTGTTTATAATATTGTAACAAATTGCACTTTCATAAATAATGGCGCAAAAACAGGTGTTGCCACATCGGCAACATTAATACCGGCCGTAGCCAATACTCAACCTGCTAAGGATTTCAAATTTTTCAACAATTTAATTGTTGACAATACACCTGCATCAACATCAATCGAATACGATTTTTATAGCAGTGCGGTACCTGGAACAAACACAACCGCTTTCGACAATTTTAAGGGAAATGTAATTCGTAAAGCCAAATACGATGCTGGATATACACTTGATGTATCGAACATGATGAGCGACACCTACACCGGTGCATCGACCGACGTTGGTTTAGATGGCGGTTCAACCCCGAACATTGTACAAAATAGTACCGGTGTTAATATTGTAACAGCTTATGGCACCAAAGTTGTGGGCATGGGTATCGCCAATGCTGAAGTGAAAAGCACTGACATTAATGGTGCCACACGCGGTATTTCGTTTTCAATTGGTGCGGTAGAAAGTATAGCGACAAAGGTATCTGACGTAAAAGCAGGATTATCAACCATTTCGGTTCAAAACAGAATAATGAGCCTTAAAACTGAAGGTGTAGCCAATGTTTGGATTTACAATGTATCGGGTGCAAAAGTGTTTGCAAAAACTATATCGGGCAGCGAAACTATTCGTTTCGATAAAGCCGGTTTATATTTGGTAAAAATAAACGCAGAAGTTAAGAAAATACAGATTTACTAATTTCCGAAAGTATAATTCAAAGAGCCAGTCTATCTTTAGGCTGGCTCTTTCTTTTGTTCTACAACAAAAAATATACAACAGATTGAGTCTTATTCGGATACAAAATTCACTAAATCGGCCTTTTGAAAGAATATTCATGCTATTTGAAAGATTTGACACACTCTAATGTTTATCTAAGCTTTAATTTTAGGATACAAATTTTAAAGAATTATTAATATGTATCTTAAAAACTACTTTTGGGCATTATTGCTATTTTTTTGTGGAACCACTTATGCCGGCGATTGGTATATCGCAACAACTGGCGATGATGCCACGGGTGATGGTTCGATTGGAAATCCGTATGCAACTTTATTAACGGCATACACTGCGGCATCGGCCGGTGACATTATTCACGTTGCGGCGGGAACATACACCATTGCGCCAATGACCGGAAATGTAAATTATATTGGTGTCTCGAAATCGATGACGATTCTTGGCGATGGCGCAGGTTCAACAATCATACAGATTGGGACCGCACCGGTAAGCGACACCGATGTTTCGCACGGGCGAATGTTTCAGATGGGTACCAACAACATTACCCTTACGATAGAAGGTATAACATTTCGTTATGCCGGTTGGTACGGCTCCAATCTTGGAGGTGGCGTTTTTAATCTGAATGCAAGTCAGGCCACGCCGGCTGCCGGAAACCCAAATACGCTATTGTATTTGCGTCGTTGTAATTTTATCGGTAATACCGCGAGATACGGGGGGGGTATGCAAATAGCGAATGCAAAGCCCAATGTTGCATACATCGAGAATTGTTATTTTGGCGACAACATGGTTATGCCGGAGATTAAATCAGGAGCTTATAACGGTCTTGGCAGTTATGGTGGAGCGGCTATTCATACAACATCCGATGGGAGTGCAGAGATAAAAAATTGTGTTTTTTATAACAACAACTCTTTAGACAATCCTCTTTCATTGGCTTCGGGTGGAACATCGACCGACGGCCGTGCTGTAAATATTAAAGGCGGAAATGCAGAAGCTTATGCCATTGTAACAAATTGCACATTTATTGGAAACAAAGCCGTAGGAGCAGATCCATCAATCAATGCAACAGCCGTTTTACAATCGCAAGCAGCCAGACCATTTACATTTTTAAACAATATTGTTGTTGACAATACTGATGCAAGCAGTACCGCAGCTACCGATTTAGCGATTACCTCAACAACACAGTCATTTTTCGACAATTTTAAAGGAAATGTTATTTCTAAAGCCACAATAGATGCAGGGATTACACTCGATGCATCGAACATGGTCAGCGACACATACACCGGCGCATCGACCGATGTAGGCATAGATGGTGGTTCAACCCCAAACATTGTACCCAACAGCACCGGCGTAAAAATTGTAACAGCTTATGGTACTAAAGTAGTAGGAATGGCTGTTGCCGATGCCACTGTAATGAGTACCGACATTAATGGGGCAACCCGTGGCGTTGCGTTTTCGGTAGGTGCAGTAGAAAGTATTGCAACTAAGGTATCTAATGTAAAAAACGGATTAACAACCATTACGGTTCAGAACAGAATAATGAACATTAAAACCGAAGGCGTGGCCACAATAGCCGTTTACAACCTTGCAGGTGCAAAAGTATTTGCAAAAACCATATCGGGCAGCGAAACCATTCGTTTCGATAAAGCCGGATTATATCTTGTACGCATTGCCGGAGCGCAGGGTACTGAGACAAGCAAAATTTTGGTTCGATAACCATAAATTTTAAACAAACAACAAAGCCCCGACTGCAGATTTGCTATCGGGGCTTTTTGTGTACTATTTAAAACTTAACCACTTTGTACCGTTTCATTTTATCAACCACATAATAAACACCCGGAGGCAACTGACTGGTTTCAATGAATTGGTCCGAACCCCTTGAACTAACCTTTAGTGATTTAAGATTTCCGGCCATATCACATACAAAAACATCACGATTGGCGGTATGAATAGTTAGCGATTGTGAAAACGGATTTGGATATACAACCGGTTTGTTTAACGTGGTGTGTTCATACCCGTTTGCCACATCGAGACAATTGTATGTATTGCTTTGAACCGAAGTGCCACAGATAGAAATTTTACCTGTACCGAATTTTGTACCAAACGCTTTAAGATCGATTTTGGAATTTGTAATGGTTACATTAGAAGCCACGCTATTATCGCCCATTGAAAACAATGTACCCGTAGCATTCGAAATGGTGCAACTATCCATTACAATGGTTTTATTGTATCCCGCACCAGCCGAGGTTGAGGCCATATTAATCACAAATTTCTCGGAGCTTCGACCACTACTGCCATGAATATAAACCTTTTTAAAAGTACCAACAGCACCACTACCGTAAGTTCCCCAACCGTATTGAATGGGCACACAGTTCTGAATCATCACAATTTCGGTATTTTCGACCAGAATATTGGCATAAACCTTAATGGCATCATCGCCGGTTTCGAGATAGCAATTTTTAACGGTTGAACCACTTGCGGCCGAGATCCCATCGCTGTGATTGCTTACCCCACCGCGATTATCGATGCCCCGCACACCATCGAGATGCAAGCGACACGAATTTTTGCCGGTAAACATAAAACCTAAAGGATTGAGACATGTTAGGTTTTTGATAAAGTTATCGCCGGTTCCGTAACCATAAAAAGCAGAATAGGCCACACAAGAGTACAATTTGTCGAGCCCAACAGCATTGAGTGCCCCTTTAACCGAGGTACCATAAACCACCGATGTTTTCTGATCTTCACCTTCAAAAGTCATTATATGCCCCCAGGCAAACTCGCCGGTAACTTGTACGCCGGCCTTAATATAAACTTTAAGTATAGTGGGTGGTATATGCCAGATATTATCTGTAAGTTCTTTGCGGCCGGCAAAAGCAATGGTACCACTGGTGGTAAAAGTTACGGTTTTGGATGCCGCATCAAAGGTTACTTCGCCGGTATAGGCCGCTTTAAGCTGCTCGAAAGTACTTTGCGCTGGGGTGGGTGCTTGTTGGGCATTAACGAGCATAGTGCAAACAAATGCAATCAGCAAAATTTTTAGAGACTTTTGTATTTTCATCTTGTATTAATTGTTATTCGTTCGTTATTCCTTTTAATAGTTCGTTAAACTTTTATAATACATTGATCTTATGAACCTTACATAATAATGTGAATATTTATAGATAACTGCATATGAGCCTCTTAAATTTCATCAAACGTCGAAAATCTAACGATCTATCGACCTTTATAATGATGATTTTAAGCACATTGAATAATCATGCGAACTATTGTAAACTATTATATGTGAATCTGTTAATAATTGTCGAACACCAAAAACCTAACGATCTTTTCAATTTTGCGGTATTGCTCCAAAATTTAATTGAACGTTACCCTCGGTATTTACCTTAAAATTATTTTTCAGCAAAGGTATTCCTCCAATTGTTACGTTGTAAAAATTAAACGAGAGCATATGATTACCCCCGGTGTACATCCAACTGGCATTATCCGGTTCATTATCAATAACCACATTTTCGAGCGTATAATTTTTCAGGCTTAAGGGTTTGCTCGAGCCATAATTGCCATTGATACCGATAAGGCGTGATATTTTACCCTGAATACGAATATTTCTGAAGGTATTATTAATCGAAACCGGAGCCGAACTACTTTCGCGCAGATTAATCACACTACGGGCAATACCGCTATCTAACTTTTTGGGATCGCCACATTTGGCTTCCCATGCCAAAATTTCGCAATTTTCTACCAAGCAATTGCTGCCGGGTTTTATACTGTTCCAAGCCAATTGAAACAGACCACCGTTTGTTTGCTCGTAAAAACAACAATTTCGTACAATCATATTGTTGTTATATAATTTAACATGGTCGTCGTTTACCTTCGAGTAGCAATTTTCGATAATTGAGCCATTACCGGCCACCACACCATCGACATTGGCATTGTACCCAAACATTTTCACATTGGTTACAAGTGCGTTATCGCTTGCTCTAACCGAAAAATGCCGTGGGCTAATCGTGGTTATGCCATCGATGATATGACCCGAACCATGCGTAAGTTCAATGGCATTATAAGGTATTCCATTTTTCCCGTTTACTATTCTGCCATTTCCAATTACAACACCACGTCCCATCAGTATTAATGGTTTCGAACGCCCCGGCATGGTGTGAATGGTCCCTTTAAGCACAGCACCTTCTTCAAAATAAACCACATCCACATCGTTGGGAACACTGTACCGATCGTATTGCGCAGTTTGTATATTGGGTGATGTGGCATATGCAAATGTCACCACTTTTGCATCGGCTGCAATGGCTCTTTCGGTATACGGATTGGCCATAAGCACAAGTTGGTTGCTGTAATCTTTTTTTAGCCTCACCAAAATCTGACAACGATTATCTTTTGTCGTAATATAAAGTTTACCTTTTTCAAAATGCCATTGCAGCACAGGCACTTGCTTATTTACCACCTCTATTTCATTTTCATTCAACACCATTCCGTTCATCATCGAAACACATATGGTAATGGCTCCCGATAGCGGTTCAAACCCAAACATGGCAAAGTTCTCGGTTTTGGTAACCATACCTGCCTCCGGTACAATATATTTTGTTACCGGCACAACAACCGCCGGTGCCTCATTTTGCCGAATTTCGACTGTAAAGGTTGACGAGGGAGAAAATTCAGGCGATTTAGGCATTCTGAAACCTGCAAACTGTGCATTTAACACACTGCAAAAAAGTGTAGCCATTGCTACGGTACAAAGTTGTTTTTTAAACATACAAAAATTATTGAATCAAAATTTTGGTACTGCGTTTAAGCCCATCGGCCACTACACAGATATAATACATGCCACTTGGGATATTTTTTGGTAACTGTATTTGCACCAAATCCTCAATGCTACATAACTTTTGGCTCAGAACCACACGACCCATACCATCTGTAACCACAATATTTGATAACTTTTGAAGATTATAAACGGTAAGTATTTTGGTTGAACCATTTACCGAACATTTTATTGATGCGTCCTTGTTTACCGATACAGCACGAACCGCATCATCGGTATCGTAAGTTAAGGTTACATTACCTTCGGTACGAAATTCGTAATTGGCTGCTGTGAGTTTTTGCCCTGCAATGGTTACGTTCTTAAAGCTAAACGACAATGCATGGGGCGAACCCGTATACAACCAACTATAGTTGGATGGTTTTTTTTCGATAATTATATTTTCGAGTTTTGTATTGGTTATGCTTACAGGTTTACTGCCATCGTAAAGCCCGTTTATACAAACAAATCTCACCATCTGCCCCTGAATATAAATATTTCTGAAGGTATTATTTGTACCTGCTGTGCCGGCATCGGTGCTACGCAAATTGATAAAACTTCGGGCAACACCGCCTTGCCCCAGTTTCGGGTCACCACAACCAGCCTCCCATGCCAATATTTCGCAATTATCTACCAGACAATTGCTCCCCGGCTTAATACTGTTCCATGCAAACTGAAACAAACCACCGTTGGTTTGTTCATAATAACAACAGTTTCGTACCGTAATATTATTGTTATACAGTTTTACATGGTCGTCGTTGACTTTAGAGTAGCAATTTTCGATTACAGAGCCGGTACCGGCTACAATACCGTCGATATTGGCATTATAACCAAACATTTTTACGTTGCTAATTAACGAATTATCACTCATACGAATATTAAAATGTCGGGGACTGATACTTGTAATTCCCTCTATAATATGTCCCGAACCGTCATTTATTTCTAATGCATTGTACGGAATACCAGACGTACCACTTACTAAAGCACCGTTACCCATTATTATACCGCGACCGGTAATTACCAATGGTTTACTGCGTCCGCTTGCCGTATGAATGGTACCTTTAAGTACCGCACCCTCTTCGATGTAAACCACATCCACATCGTTAGGCACTTCATAACGATCGTATTGTGCAGTTTGTATATTGGGTGAACCGGCATAGGTGAACCGCTGAACTTTGGCTCCGGCAGGAATGGTGCGCTCGGCATATGGATTGGCCATTAGTACCAGTTGATTGCCGTAGTCTGCCTTTAATCGTACCAGAATCTGACATTTGTTCGAAAGTGTTGTGACTAACAGTTTACCGTTTTCGAAAGTACTTGTAAGTGCCGGCACCTGCTTATTTACAACCTCAATTGTACTTGCCGAGAGTGCCAAACCGTTTACCATCGAAATGCGGACAGTAATGGCACTGGTAGATGGCTCGAAAGCAAACATGGCAAAATTCTCGGTTTTGGTGACATAGCCGCTTTCGGGTACGGTATATTTTGATACAGGCACCTCTTTAAATACCGAATCCTGCTGTTGAATCTCGACTTTAAAGGTGGTTGAAAGCGAAAATTCGGGCGTTTTTGGTATTCTAAACCCGAAATATTGCGCATGAAGGTTCAACCCAAAAGCCGAAAATACCACAATGGCAGTGATTATGGCAACCGATTTTCTTTTGTAAAATAAACTTATAAAAGGGGTTTTCATAAATATTGATATTTGCATCTGATAAAATGAGATAATACTGTTTCGACACAAATATAAAGCAAAGGTTACAATGCAAAAACCACTTACAAAAATATGAAACAGACTATTGTACAGATTAATAACACTATGGTTCAATAGGCTCGGTACGAATGAGTTCGCAACTGAGTTCGGTGCGATACATGCCCGAAACTTTAAACAATGCATTGAAACAGGTACACCCCTTGGGCAGTTTTTTGTAAAAGTTGCGCAGCCACTTTTCGTCGGTGAAATTTTTTACGGTGGCAATTACGGCAATGTCGTTGTTGGATGTAAAAAAGAGTCCGTATTGCTTTGGGCCAATGCGAAAGTACGACACCATGCCATAGTCTACCAACACGGTTTTGGTCGAAAGGCTTCTATAGATGGTTTCGGTCGAATCGTCGCTATACACAAATTCGGTATTGATTAACTTAAAATGTTTTGAGTCTTTTAGTAACAGACTTTTCAAATTGCCCATTGTCTTAAACTGACCCACAAATAAAATATTATAACTTTTCAGGTCGTTCCAGTTAAAGTCAGACCCAATTTCAATCGTCAGGTCTTTATCGTTTCGTGCAAACCATGCCGACAAACAGCCGGCACTAATAGGCCCCATTTTGGTTACAAACGTATACGGCGCTTTTGTAAGTTTATCTAAATGATGTTCGTTGCGCAAATCCTGTAAATCGGCATCATTTCTAACGCCAAAACCGGTCATTGTACCAGTTTTGTCACCAATATTATAGCCTGTTATGGCATAATGGTCGCTTACAAAGCAAATATTTTGTGCGTCTGCGGCAAAAAAAGGCTTCCAGCAATAGCTATTTTTTACTGAATTAAAATACCAGAATAAAATAAAAACCAGCACAATCGCCATACCAGCCACTACGGTTGGTAAAAGTTTTTTTTTGGGCTGAACCGGGGGTTCAGTATTGGTGCGTTTTTCGAAAACAAGATCGTAACATCCCTTTTCTATACGAAACACGTAATCATCGCCTGCTCCGGCACTACTGTAATATTCTGCCAGTTTTTGCCGCAAATTATACATATACACGCGTACCTTGCCATCGTTGGTCACCTCCTTTTTATTTCCCTGAAACAATTCGGCCATAATTATCGACTCTTTTACCGGCATATTGTCTATGAGGTTTTGTACAAGAAACCGGAAAAGTCGGATATTACGAGGAGAACGACTAAATACCGTACTTTTCGAAACTTTTTCGAAATAATATATTACCTTTTCTTTGTGAATATCGTCAGTTAGCATGGCGCAAAGGTAACAAAATCAAAACAAAACTCTAAATACGTAACCGGTGGTTCATCACATTTATAATAAATAGATTACCACCTTAATTTAACGGTTAAATTGCCGTTATTCCAATTGTTTAATGTATTAAACGGTATATTGGCTTTATATTTAGCATTATTAATTATCATGTCAATAAAAATGAATATATTAAAATCATCTTTATGGTACACCGGCGGATGTGTTTCCATTTTACTGTATGCCGGTTCAACAAATGCAAAAGAAAAGGCCACAAAACCAAACGTAATAATTATTATGGCCGACGATTTGGGTTACGGCGATGTAAGTGCTTATAAATCGGGAACGATAGCCACGCCCAACATCGACCGATTGGCAAAAGAAGGCTTGTTGTTTAATAATGGTTATGCCACTGCGGCCACATGTACGCCAAGTCGCTACAGTTTAATTACCGGAGAATATCCATTTCGGAATACAGGTGCACATATTTTGGCCGGCGATGCCAAAATGTTAATTGATGTAAACAAAAAGAGTATTGCGGGTGTAATGAAAGATGCCGGATACAAAACGGCTGTTATAGGCAAATGGCACCTTGGACTTGGCAATGGTATTATAGATTGGAATGGTGATATATCGCCCACGCCTAACACGCTTGGGTTCGATTATTCGTTTATTATGGCAGCAACCAACGATAGAGTGCCTACGGTATACGTCGAGAATCATCGCGTGCACAATCTCAAAGCCGGTGATTCGCTGTTTGTAAACTATAAAACTAATTTTAAGGGCGAGCCAACAGGACTTAATAATCCCGAACTTACGACCATGAAATGGCACCATGGCCACAATAACTCTATAGTAAATGGTATACCACGTATCGGTTATATGAAAGGTGGAAAATCGGCTATTTGGGACGACACCAAAATGGCTCAAGTATTTGTAGATGAGGTAAAATCCTATATAGACAAATCCAAAAGCGCACCGTTTTTTCTCTATTATGCCTTGCACCAACCCCATGTGCCCCGCATTCCGAATAACGACTTTGTTGGTAAATCGGGCATGGGCCCGCGTGGCGATGCCATTTTGGAAGCCGATTGGTGCGTGGGTCAACTACTCGATTATCTCGATAAAAACAATCTGACAAAAAATACGCTTATCTTTTTTACCAGCGATAATGGCCCTGTGCTTAACGACGGGTATTACGATGATGCTGTTGAAAAATTGGGAAATCATACCCCGGCTGGTCCGTTACGCGGAGGAAAATACAGCCTTTTCGATGGTGGCACGCATGTGCCTTTTATTGTAACCTGGCCGGCACAAATTAAACATGGAAAAAGTAATGCTGTTGTTTCGCAAGTAGACATTATGGCCTCACTTGCCGCTTTAACCAACCAATCCAATCCGGGATTCGATAGCGAGAACCATTTGGCCGCATTCACAGGCAAAGACAAAACCGGCCGAAAATTATTAGTCGTAGCGGCAAATACACAAGCTTTACGTCAGGGCGATTGGTTATATATTCCGGCATCTAAAGGTGCGGCTCTATCAAAAGAGGTCAATATCGAAACCGGCATTCTCGATGCGCCCCAACTCTATAACCTAAGAGCCGATCCGGGGCAAAAGCATAACATTGCGTCAAAGCCGATCCGGGGCAAAAGCATAACATTGCGTCAAAATATGCAGAAAAAGTATCGGCCATGGAAAAAGAACTCAAAGCAATATTGGCTAAAAAGTAAGGCCGAAACAAATATTCAGATAACAAAAAGCGATGCCCCCCTCGGGACTTCGCTTTTTTTTGATTGTTGAATGCTTAATTCTAAGCTATTTCAGAAAAAAAATAAAGAATGAACCATTAACCATGCTTTGCGAACAATACAACGGATTATTTAATTGAGATTGTGGTATTTTTGAAATTCTTTAAAAGCATATCATATGGATTACAGAAACAAAATAGCCACTACACTGGTGTTAACTTCGCTGTCTGGTTTAGGGTTGAACCTCATGGCGCAAAAACAAGACATCAAGCCCAACATTATTGTGATATATACCGATGATATGGGCATTGGCGACGTATCGTTTACCGGCGGAAAAGTAATTAAAACGCCCAATATCGACCGACTTGCAGCCAGCGGAAAAATATTTACGCAATATTATAGTGCCGCACCGGTTTGTTCGCCTTCGCGTGTGGCTTTAACAACGGGAATGTATCCAATTCGATGGAATATAAATACATTTCTGAACACAAAAAAATCCAACAAAAATTATGAACAGAGCGACTATCTCGACGCCAAAGCTCCCACGATTGCAAAAGCCATGAAAAGTGCCGGATACCAAACCGCCCATTTTGGCAAATGGCACATGGGTGGCGGACGCGATGTAAAAAACGCCCCGTCGATTACAAAATATGGCTTCGATGAGTCTGTTTCTACTTACGAAAGTCCGAACCCCGATCCGGCTATTACCTCTACCGACTGGATTTGGGCTCCCGGCGACAGCATCAAACGGTGGCATCGTACCGAATATTTTGTCGACAAAACCCTGTCGTTTTTAAACAAGCATAAGAACGAACCTTGCTTCATCAATCTTTGGCCCGACGATGTCCATACGCCGTGGGTACCTTATGAATCGTCGGAAAGCATCAAAAACGATTGGTTTACACTCGAAAATCTGAGGCCGGTACTTGCCGAATACGACAAACAAATTGGTCGTCTGGTGGACGAAATACGCAAAATGGGACTCGAAAGTAATACGCTCATTGTATTCAGCAGCGACAACGGCCCATCGCCCGGTTTCTCCCGGTTACGCGCTAACATGAAACGCGGCGTTAAAAATAGTCTGTACGAAGGCGGAATCAATATGCCATTTTTTGTGTTGTGGCCCGGAAAGATTCAAAGCGGAACGATAGATTCATTGTCGGTAATTGGTGCAATAGACCTGTTGCCCACATTATGCAAAATTGCCGGCACAAAAATACCTGCCGATTTCAAAATAAATGGAGAGGATGCCGGTTCAGCATTATTTACAAACAAACCCTTCCATCGAAAAAATGATTTGTTCTGGGAATATGGCCGTAATAAATTTTACAACTATCCCGATGGTGAGGACCGCAGTTTGCAACTCTGTGTACGCCACAAGAACCTCAAGCTACTGACCACGCCCGATGGCAGCAAAGCCGAATTGTACGATCTGGCCAAAGATCCAAACGAAAGTCACGATCTATCCGTGGTTCAGCCAAAAACAACCAAAAAGCTAAAACAACAAGCCATGGCATTGTACAAATTGTACGATAAAGAGCACGTTGTAAAATAAGAAATAGAAATGTCCTGAGCCGGTATGGTATACAAAGAATTAAGCTTCTTACTACTTGATTCGACGTACTATCGGCCGGCTAATGGCTTTTGTTAAAAGGAGCTAAACATTTTTTCTAAGGCAAACTTAGTCCAAATGCTGTATTGATTTATTCTTACAATCAATTGAATAATAAACACTAAACAAGGCGACAATCAAATTGTATTTTTGTTTTGCAATAATCAATACTAATGAAAGCGATTTATTTAATCATAGCTCTGTTATTCGGCATTGAGGCATGGGGTCAGAACCAATTCACTGTAACATACAATTTCGATACCGACATGAACGGTGTTGTAACCGGAACAGGTGTCGAAGCCACATCTCCGGCTGTGGCCGGTGGCACCAAACTTACTGTTAACGGATTGGTAAATGATAATGGTACCGGAGCACTAAAAGCACAGGTAAACAGCAACAATGCCACTAATTTTACCTATACATTTTTACGATGCGACATTAAACCTACTGAAGGCTACCGAATACGTGTAACCAACATTAAAGTAACGCAACGCAGCAGCAAAGCCGGCGAAGCAGGTAAGTCGCAAACCTATCTCTATCGTATCGGCTGTGCGCTTAACGGTGCTACGCCAATCAATGGCGACGGACTACAATCCACCGAGAATACGCTGCTTTATGCCACCTATACCGAAACGGGATTTTCGCCGGGTGCCGACTTTGCCACTGCATCGGGCAGCAGTTATGTTTCGGCTTATGTTACCCCTCGCGGTGCTGCAACCAGTAACGACGACTTCGACTGGTATGTCGACAAGGTTGAAATGACAGGTACGGCCTTTAAAGTGCTCGAACTACCGTCGTTTATTATTGATTATAACTTTACATCGGGTTCGAAACAAGCTGAGATAACCGGCACCTCGAAACTCACCGCATCGGCCATTACGGCCAATGCAGTGGCCGAAGCAACCACCGCAAACGGCATGTACTGGGTTAAAATTAGCAATAATGCAAACTCCATTGGCTTTACCAAAATGGGGTTACAAATGGATATAATACCTCAATCGGGATACGACATCGTAATCAAAGATTATCAGATTACCCATGCCGGCAGTGGCGAAGCAGCCCTTTCGCGCGTAAGCCGAATGGCAATTTACCACGATATTTCGCGTAGTGGCAGTGGTATCGAAGTTGGGCGCGAGGACTTTACAAATTATACCGGACGAAATGTTTTTGGCGACAATGCTGCACCTACTGCCTTCAAAACCACACAAATTGCCGACGATTTTGTATTCGGTAACCGCAACTATTTTACCTTTAGTGTGAACCGCACCGGCAACCCTCCGTTGGAAGAGTACTGGACAGTAGACAAACTTACCATTAATGGCTGGATAGTAACCGCCGGAAGAGGCCAATTACTGAATGCCATAGCCAAAGGGCAACAATTGTTGCTAAATGCCAAACCAGGCACCGCCGTGGGATTTTACGACGAAACCGTGTTAAACGGGTTCACCCAAAGGCTTATTGATGCAGCAGATTCGTTGAAGGAAGCCACAACATTACCACAAAGCATTATCGATCTTACGGCATCGATCCAACAACTTGTATCCGATTTTCCGGCCATGGCCAACAGCGGCGATGTTTCGGTAACCATCAACACAAAACAAGGCAATGCGCTAAACGACGGATTTGCTGGCTTTAACATGCGCATAGCCGATAGTCCATGGACGTACAACAACCCCGGTTTTGTGTCGGCAACCAAAAGCATGAGTCCCGGTTTTCTTCGTTATTTTTCGGGAACTTCGGGCGACTATTTCGACATGAACACCGGTATGTATGAGTTGCAATATTTTGAGGATGTGGCCGATAGTCCCGGCTCGGGTGGTGGCGAAGATGGCACCAACGATGGTTACACCGCCGTGCCTGAACTTTATAAATGGGTAGAAGGAAAAGGGCCGCACAGCATGTTCGATTTCAACACCCTTAGCGGCGAACTCGCCTCTAAAACCGTGGTTACATGGAGCGGCTTTTTCGGTTCACCCAAAGAGGCCGGAAACTTTGCACGGTTCTGCAAAAACAACAACATTATTGTGGACTGCTGGCAGTTTTGTAATGAACCGAACTTTTTCGCGGCGCCTCGTCGCTATTTCTGGAACGATGGCGAAGACTATACCTACAAAATGAAGGAGATTGCAGACTCGATTCTGGCCGTTTTGCCCGATGCTAATTTAGCCATGAGCTATGGCTGGGGTTTTGGTTCGTCGGATTTTGCTTCGCAGATTAAGAAATATCAGGATAAAAATGGCCGTTACTGGAATCAGGTTTCGGTTCATGCCTACCCTACCCACCGTACATCGGACGTTACCTTTAACGATGGATTCCTGACAGCCAATAACGCCTTAGATGCCAATACCAACAACAGCTACTTCAACAGTATGGTAAAAGATAGTTGGACGAATGCCAATTTAATGATTACCGAATTTGGTGTGTGGAATACCCCATTAAACAACACCGATTATGCGGCTATTTATGTGGCCGAGTATTTTATGCGCATGTCGCAGCAACCGCAAGCCCGGATGATTGGCAAACACCATATTGCCAGTTGTTTTGCTCCGTTGAACAACAATAAAACAGAAATTTTTGCCGCATACGACAACCAGACTTCGGTTAACCCGGCGATTCTGAATACCGACTATCGCATTACCACCGAAGGGTTTGGCCATTTGGTCGTGAACAAAGCGTTTAAAAACAGTACTTTTGTATATGCCAGCACCAACAGCAGCAAGGAGACGGTGAGCAAACGCAGTGGCGGTACTATTCCGGCCATTTATACCACCGCTTATAAAGGTGCCGGCGACCGCGATTATCTGTTGGTATCGAACAAGACCGGGTTCTTTCAGAAAATGGCAATAGTTATTGATGGCGACACCTTGCACAAACCGGTGTGGATAGAATATTTCAGCAATACCAACCCTGCTGCACCCGTGGACACCGTGGTTAACGAAGTGGTTCAGTCCGATAGCCTGACGATAAAACCCTACTCGGTAATGCGTGTGGAATGGCTCAAGGAGCGTGCAGCATTACCAGTGCCACTTGCACCCAGACTTTACAAAGTGCAGATAAACAGTGCATCGGTAGCGTTAAATTGGTGGAAAAGGCCGGGAGCCGAAAAGTATACTGTAAAAATTGGCACTGCATCGGGCAACTATTCGCGTACGGAGGAAGCTACCACAAACAGCACCGAAATAACCGGATTAACACCCGGCGTGGTCTATTATTTTATGGTTCAGGCCGTAAACAGCAAAGGGCCCAGTGCACCATCGAACGAAGTGAGCGCCCGAACACAGGCTCCCGACAGACCAACCATTAATTTTGTGTATGCCGACAACCAACGCATTACCATTCACTGGGCCAGTGTACCCTTTACCAATGGTTATACGGTTAAATATGGCACATCGCCCGGCAATTACACCCAAACAGTTGATGCCGGCAATGTGTCGGGATATGTACTCCGAAAGCTGAAAAATAATCAGCCGTACTACATTACCGTGGTGGCCTATAATGGTGCAGGGCAAAGCATTCCGTCGCCCGAAGCCACTGCCACGCCAGTAGGGCAAAGACCATGGGTACCCTATTTGGTGAATGCGAAAGAGAACACCAACGGATCGGTGACCATAAGCTGGACACCGTCCGATTCGGCCAATCATGCAAAATACAACGTTTACCATTGTGCAACGCCATGGGATGAGAGCAGCTACGAACTTATAGCCGAAAACATCGACACAACCACCTATACCGAAACAATTAGTCGCAATGCGGGCTACAACTACTACCGTGTAAAGGCAGTAAATGATGTGGGTATGAGTATGTTTTACTCCTCAACAGCCACAGTAAAAAAGGCAAAATCGGGCATTGTTGCAGTGAACCACATTTCCGAAAGCGACCGGAGCGTTTATCCAAATCCGGCACGAAACAGTTTTACCATATCGGGATTCGACAATAAACCCATCCGTTATACGCTGT
>QKHT01000013.1 GCA_003249935.1 Bacteroidota bacterium | reverse complement strand
AATAAATAACCCTCTGAAGTTTTGTATGCCGAATAGCTTTGCTAAAGTAAATATAGTTTCGAATAAATGCAAATATTAACACACATTTATTTTTCGGAACAAATACGCTCAAAATAATGCATATTTCGGGGCGGCATGTTCACTTTACGCATATATGCAATCTTTTTACGCATTTATGCATAAATGCACGCTTAAACACAAAAGATTTCCGCATTTGTGCACCAGCAAAATTGCAATTCCGACTGATATTTGTGGGGTCGAAGGTTCATCGAAAAAATAGCATAACCAGCTATACCGATGAACAATAAGACACCCCGTTCATTGAAATATTGTAAGAAAAGAGGTACGAAAAAAACAGGACATATTGCAGAGATTGGAGAAGGATTATTTTAACGTGCCCAATATCCCCAACGTTTTCGCACATGGGCATCTTCACACATAACATCTTGTACACTTCGTTACAACATTGGTCCAAATTCGCTCAACATTTGGTAGATGATTACGCGAAAATACAGGCTTCGATAGTAATCTGTCAGATTACAATCGAAAGTTGACAGATTACAATCGAAAGTTGACGGATTACTATCGAAAGTTGACGGAAAACTATCGAAAGTTGACGGAAATCTATCGAAAGTTGATGGAAAACTATCGAAAGTTGACAGATAACTATCGAAAGTTGACAGAAAACTATCGAAAGTTGACGGAAAACTATCGAAAGTTGACAGATTACGATCGAAAGTTGACAGATTACAATCGAAAGTTGTCAGATTACGATCGAATGTGTTTATTTCAACTGAAAAGTATACCAGTATTTCAATTCAAAAGTATACCAATTTTATTTGTATTACAACTCCCTGTGAAGCTTTTGCGGGGTACCCCGCAAAAGCTTCACAGGGAGTTCGGATTTTTTTAGATTCACGTCTCATTTTAGATTTATTTCTTTTGTTTCCTTTAATCTATACGATTCGCCATTCATATTCACCAAATAGGCTTTATGGGTGATCCTATCAACCAATGCGGCAGTAAGCACAGGATCGCCAAAAATCTCGCTCCAGCGGTCAAAATTTAGATTGGTGGTAATTATGGTCGATTTATTACCGGTACGCAACGAGAGGTGGTTAAAAAGCAGTTCTGAGCCTTCTTTATCGAACGATATGTATCCAAACTCGTCGCAAATAACCAAATCGTACGTCGCAAACCGTTGCTCTGTTACGCGCAAGGTGCGTTGTGAGTGCGATTCGCGCAATTGAGTAAGCAAACGATGAACCGAGGTAAATAATACTTTATATCCCTGCAAACACGCCTTAAGCCCTAGTCCTATGGCTATATGGGTTTTACCCGTTCCGGGATTACCTGCAAGAACCACATTTTGCCCCGATTTTATAAAATCCAGCCTTTCGAGCATCGGTAGTTTTGATGCTGCATCAAAGGGAAGAAACTCACGTTTTAGATCGTGCAAATGCATTTTAGAGGTAAATCCGGCTTGACGTATCAGCTCTTTCTTACGGTTTTCGATGCGCACTTCATATTCTCGTTCCATTAATTTTAGTAAATATTGTTCGTAATCGGCATGTTCTTTGGCCGATTCTTGTGCAATATACTCGAACTCACTTCTAAATACAGGCAATCGTAACTCTTTGCTGTAATGAACGATATGCTCTTTTATCTCATTTTGTGTTTTCATTTTTTTTCAATTGTGTTTAATTTAATATTGCAGTTATCTGGTCTAATAATTTTTTCGATTGAACCGTGATTTCACTATTGTCACTCACCGGCAATAGGGATTCAGTCGTTTTATTGCCTAAAATGGCGGTAATTTTCCCGGTTGTAATCCGGTGTCCACAAAGGCGCACCAAGCCCTCTACGGTAGCTTCCAAGCGTGATTGTTCAACATTAAAGTGGATGCAAAACTGAAGCAATTCGATAAAATCACGTGGAGACTCAGTAAAATATTTGTCGTACAATGCTTTCAAATATGGACTACTCACCAATGCTACACTCGAGGCCAATGCCCCGGGCTTTCGACTAAACGTTGTTAGATAGTGTTCGATAGAGATAATCCATTGGCGGCGACTAAAACTGCGCTCGTGCGTTGCCAAAAGCCGATTCTGTGAGAAAATCTCGAGTTTATGTCCATATATTTTTACATCAACAAGCGATTCTACCAAATTATCGGGAACCGAGTAGTGATTGGTGCCATAACAGATGGTGGCATATTTATCAACGCGCAACGGCATCGATTCGCTGCATGCCATGGGTGATGGTGATTTATACAAAAACAAACGTTCTTCTTCAAACATTTCAATAGCACTTTTACCGGTTAATTGCTGCTTGGTTCCATTGAGCCGATCAACAACTTTGCACAAGTGTTCGGTCGCCTCACCCAGACTCGAGAACCCACTTCCCGGACCAAATGCCTTGCGCCTAATGTATTCTACACTGCGTTCTACATGTCCTTTTTCGTTGCCACTGTAAATATTGCAAAACCGATGCGTAAACATGTAATGGTCTCGCATTTCTAACAATGCACGAGTGGGCTCTTTATCGTGCGAACCCAAAAACCGGATTACTGCTACACGCATATTGTCATATGTCATTTGGTGATAAACCCCGCCAATGTGCGAAAAAAACAATACATGAGACTCCATAAATGCCAATGTATCTTGACGTTGATAAATCAAAGCATAGCGATAATTACTGTATGCCGAGGTAAATACTGCCATGTAATATCGCCTCATCGTGCCGGCTATCTCCAATTTTATCTCGGCCCAATCAAATTCGCATACGCTGCCCGGTTGGTAGGTTTGCCTTATAAAGGCTTCTTTTATTGTGCGTTTGCCTGATTGTTTTCGTATGTAATTGCATACGGTGGTATAACCAACATTAAATCCTTGCTGTTGCAACGATTCGTAAATGTCTATCTTTTTTAATACTTGCTTACGCTGACCAAACTCTATTTTCGCTCGATTGGCTGCGATATGTACATCAATCGCTGCAAGCACATCCCTGGTTAATCGTCGTTTTTCCCTACGCTCTGAATCATATTCGGGCAGCGTTGAAAAATGCGACGAGAAAACCTTGGAGTTTTCCGCTGGGGTGGATACTCGTTGAAGCCTTTCGTACTCTTCAACATACTTTTTTACCGTCTTTCGGTTAATCTGAAGTTCTCGCGAAATCTGCCGTTGGCTTTTTCCATCCATCACGATAACTTTTTAAAATAATTTCCTGTTTTGTATACATAGTTATCATCTATTAATAACAGAACTTATGCCCGTTTTCTTATGAAATAACTGGTATACTTTTCAATTAATATGTGGTATACTTTTCAATTAATATATACAGTATTCGGCATTCGTGCACAGCGAGTGGGCTAAAACATGAACCATCCATGCGGGATTTATGGGTTAGAGCCGTAGGCTCGGGCCATCTTGTAAGGACGGAATTTATTCCATCCACACGACCTACAACCATATCAATGAGAGCCGTAGGCTCGGGCCATCTTGTAAGGATGGAATCCACACGACCTACAATCATCTCTGGGTTAGAGCCGTAGGCTCGGGCCATCTTGTAAGGATGGAATTCATTCCATCCACACGACCTACAACCATCTCTATGTTAGAGCCGTAGGCTCGGGCCATCTTGTAAGGATGGAATTCATTCCATCCACACGACCTACAATCATCTCTGGGTTAGAGCCGTAGGCTCGGGCCATCTTGTAAGGATGGAATCCACACGACCTAAAATCATCTCTGGGTTAGAGCCGTAGGCTCGGTGCATGTTATATCATCTCCTGAAAAACATACCGCGCATCGTATGGAATTTCAAATTCTTCCAGCAAACACTGGTATTCCTCCATAAACTTTTGTTGCTTATGGTGTTTCTCCTGATTGGCGATATACTTATATATCCGATCTATTTGAGAATGACCGTATGAGAAAACGCCAAATCCTTCCTGCCATTCAAATCGGTGTTTCGTTAATTGATGATCGTTGATGTATTTCGAAGAATTTGCTTTTACGGTTTTCATTAAATCAGAACACGAAACAGTTGGTTTTAATCCAACAAAGCAATGGACATGATCTTCAATACCATTCGCAATAATCGATTTGCAACCGGTTTCATTGACTAAATTACCGATTACTCCTAATAATTGTTGCCGCCAGATCTTCTCGATTATGGCCTCCCGATATTTTACTGCAAAAACAAACTGTACATAAACTTGATGATAGGTGTTTGCCATGATTTATATTTTTGTGTTTATATTTTTATCCATTCATATCCCCACCGATGAACCAATCCCACCATCCCCACCGATAAATCGGTGGGCTACAAAATTACCCATTCCCACCTACAAAATTACCCATCCCTACGGGCATAGCCGTCAAGCTAAGGCCTTAAATTATTGTATATGAGCATAATACATTTTTCGCCCCACTTCTTTTGGAAGCAGGGTGATTATTATTTATTTTTGCCATATCAAAGAACATATTTTAGTTTAACCGGAGAGTCAA
>QKHT01000154.1 GCA_003249935.1 Bacteroidota bacterium | reverse complement strand
GTTGGCCAAGCGAAGCCAACTGTAGGTTGATGTATTGAATCATATCCTTACGGTCTCTTTTGCTTGGCTTTGTGGTGCTGAATGTACAATGCTTCATTGTAAAGTCGTTATAATTATTATCAATCACAAAATTACGATATTAAAAGCAACTTCTATGCATAGGCTGTTGGTTTTGTATAAATTATGAATATAATATTCGGGACAAAAAAATGTAAATAAGTGTTTTGATTTTCTTTTGTGTCGGTAACTTACTGTGATGTAGATTTTTATAAAGAAAGGCGATTCTGTGTTCTGAACCGCCTTTCTTTATTTCTCGAATATTTTAAATGTAACCCTTAAATGATAATAGTGCGTTTAACTTTTGTAATGCATTGATTTTAAGAATATTACGTAATAGTATAGATGTTTGTAAATAACTGTATATGAGCCTCTTAAATTTTGCCGAACATCGAACATCGAACTATGTATTGTTAAATGTATTGCGATATAAGTTGTTTTAGTTCCTGAGCCTGCCGAACGCCTGCGCCACTCCACAGTTCCTTTCCGTTTTTAAATAGTTTAAGGGTTGGTACATTTCTGATATTGTACCGCGCACTCAGCACCTGATTTCTGTCTACATCAACTTTAAGAATAGTGATATTTTCGCCCATGCTGTCTTTTAATTGCTTTAAAATTGGTCCCATCATTTTGCATGGACCACACCATTCTGCCGAAAAATCGACCAATACCGGCGTTGTTCCATTTATTTTTTCATCAAAACTATTCATTATTTTTTCCTTTTATTTTGTTTGTAATCCACAATATCATATCCGAAAATAAATATCCAATCAGACCACCATACAGGGTAGAGGTCCACCATTTCGATTGTATGGGGCACGTGCCACTTGTGCAGCCAATAAAATACCAGTAGGCTAAACCGGCCATTAATCCCAATACAATGCAAATGCCTGTAATTATGTTTTTCATTCTTTTTCGTTTTTTGATTAACGGTTCATACATAAATTGTGCCATTATATGCAAAAATCTATATGTATTAATTTGAGGCGATTTTTCGTTCGGTTTATTTGATAAGTTGCATACAATGTGATATTTGCGAGTGTCTGTCAAATTGTCGTATGCCATAATTGGTCAAATAAAGGAATAAGTGGAGAATATTCTTAAATTTGCAGATAAATAGATTAGTGATGAAATTAGTGAACGCTACATGGTTGATTTTATGTGCATGGCTGTTTTTAAATACCCAATGTCGGGCACAAGAAGCCGTAAACAAAACTGTAGAACAAAAAGAATACATCATATATAAAGTGCAAAAAAGTGAGGGATTGTTTTCAATCGCTCGAAAATATGGCATTAGTCCGGCAGACATTCGTCGACTCAATCCGGGTTTATCCGATGCACTGCGGGCCGGCGATGTATTAAAAATTCCGTTAAAATCGTTTGAAACCATTGGTGGTTCTACTTCAAATACCCGGCGAACACACATTGTGGCATCGGGCGAATATCTTTTTTCGATTGCCAGAAAATACAATATCCCAGTTGCCGAATTGCTAAAGGCAAACCCCGGTCTCGATGGCAGTACGCTCAAAGCGGGAATGTCAATTATTATTCCTAACGTTGGCGGTGGCGATCAAAGTCCGTCGCCGGTTCAACCCAACGAACTTAATAGTGATGGTACTTATACCCTTCAACTCGGGCAAACACTTTATAGTGTAGCCCGTTCGTTTAATGTGTCGTTAAATGAGCTGCTAAGTGTTAACAATATTACTGACGTAACTTCGGTAGGTGCCGGTACCGTGTTGCGAATACCCGGAAGAGAAAAAGCCGGTGTTGTTACCCGAAATAATACGGTGCCACAGTTGGTGGTTTATAAAACTTCCGGACGCGAACGAATTACTGACATTGCTCTGAAGTATGGGCTGCGTGCCGAGGTTGTGGTAAGTCTAAATCCGGGTTTCTCTTCGGTTGAACCGCTGTCACAGGGTACAGAGATTAAACTACCCGTAGGAGCGAGGTTATCGCCACAAATGACCGATGCTCCAACTTTGACTCCATCGGTTCCCGAACAAATAAAACCGGTTCATCAGCCCGGGGTTCAAAACCAACCTTTATCTGCTTGTAAAGGGCGTACTTATAACGAAGTGATTAATGTGGCTATCGTATGGCCGTTGTTTCTCGATTCGGTTGCGGAGCTGATGATAAACAAAACCGACGAAAACGGAATAGCTTACCAAATGGCGAAGTCAAAAGTGCTTTATCCGGCAAAGGGTGTTTTTCGGGAATTTCTGGAGGGTTCACTGTTGGCACTCGATTCGCTGAACGATATTGGCGTTCGTATTAAATATCATATTTACGATTCCAAAGCCGATTCCGGCGTTGTAAAACAATTGATGATGAAGCCGGAAATGACATCGATGAATTTGATTATCGGACCAGCTATGGCATCGAGCATTCCTGTGGTGTCTCGGTTTTCCAAAAACAATAAAATACCGATGGTGGTGCCTTATGTAGCAGATGCTAATGTTACAGATGGTAATCCTTATTGTTTTCAGGTGAACCCGACTCGCGAAGTGTTGTATAAACCTGCCGCAGAGTGGGTTGCTAACCATTGTGCCGACAAAAATATTGTTATGGTTCAGTCCGACAAAGCCGACGACAGGCAAAAGCAATTTACCAAACTGTTTAAACAATCGCTGTATAAAGCACGGTCGGGCCAGCATAAGACTGCCGCTTACAGCGAAGTAACCTTTAACTCAAAGCGTTTGATTGATGTAACTAATCTCATTAAAAAAGATGAAGATAATCTGATAATTATCCCCTGCGAAAAGGATGAAGTTATAAGCATGGTATTGGCAACCCTCGAAAACCTTAAAGGTAAAAAAGGTTATGAACGCATTTCGGTATTCGGTTTTCCCGAATATTTAAAAAAGGAAGGTCGCGAACAAGAAATGCTTTTTCCGTTGGAAAGTACGATCTATACCCCTTTTTACATCGAAGATTCGTCGGATGTGGCCATGTCGTTTTATCAGCAATACCGCACATGGTTTGGTAATGAACCATCTTCGGGGCTATATTACAGTACTTTGGGGTTTGATGTAACCTACTTTTTCGGTTCGGCCATACACTATTTCGGACCTGAGTTTTCGGATTGTATCGCTACTTATAATCCCCGATTAGTAACGTCTAAGTTTAAGTTTGTGAAAAAAGGCGGGTATTCGGGATTTGTAAATGAACATGTATTTATACTGCAATGATTTGTAAATGAACATGTATTTATACTGCAATATCATACCGATTTTACAATTGATGTCCCTTATCAATAGATCGTTAGATTTTAGATGATAAATTTTAGATAAAAGTTTAACGAACTATTCCTTCACGATACCAATACAAAAGCAAAATAGACACGTAAAACTTGTATCCGGTAGTATAACTCTTTTGGGTTTCTCCTTACTTTCTGTTTCGTTTATTTTAGTCGAAAAGCCAATTTAATTGCTGCGTTCGATTCTGTTGATTCTGTAACCATCTGTTAATTATTTGGTTTTGGTTTTATCGTATTTTTGAAATTATTGTTATCTTTCGGCCTCAACTAAATAGCACAATTTACAAAAACGATTAGGAGATTAAGGGAATGTCAAGAAAAGTAATTGGAATTCACGAGAAGCTTTCCATCATGGAGAGTTTGCCGCTCAGTTTTCAGCATCTGACGGCGATGTTCGGAGCCACC
>QKHT01000161.1 GCA_003249935.1 Bacteroidota bacterium | reverse complement strand
TATCGAGTTCGGGAATTACGGTGTAACGTGCACGGTCGAATTGTTTTATGGCCAACCGACCGGCTTCATTGTCGCCCTGCCATACAATGGTCCAACTGGCCCAGTACCATTTATAGCTGTCGGGCGAAAGATCGGCCGGCATTAAGCTGGTGCCGCGGTTACTCAGTCCGTGGGCGGTAACCACAAAATCGCCGGTTTCTACGCCGGGTTGGTTTACACATTTGTGCGACTCTTTTACCATGGCTATGCCATCGCTTCCTTCCGAAATCATGGCAATGCTGGCCCAGTCAGTTTTTTCGGGTTCAACCAAAACACCCGAGTTTATTTGCTCTTTAAGCAATGGTGTTTCGGGCAGATTCCGGTTTTGTGTATCGTTAAAGTAGCCGGCATAAAGTCGTTGCGTTTTATTGCCATTCAATGGTACAAAATCGCACCGGCCAAAAGTAGCCTTTTCTGCATCGCTTCGTTCGCGGCCACAATCGGTATAGGCTACAAGCGAATAGTACTCCGGTGCGTTGGTCAACAACTGGTCATGGCGTACCGCATCGCATTCTACCGGTTCGTCGGCACGCTTTTGGCCCGATTTTTCGTAAATCCAAATTTCGCCTACGGTCACCGGCTTCCCGTTAACCGGTTCAACCATTATACGGAGCGAACCGTCGAGCGATACATTGTCGGGAATATCTAAAAGAAGTGATTGCGGCATTTCGTTTTTACCGGTATAGTCGGGCAGCGTGGTTGGAGCCAAAAGTGTTACTACTTTTTCGCCATCGATACTGGCCACCGATACTTTCTGTATGCGACCTTTGCCTTCGAAATCCCACCAACTGAGACCTAATTTATAGCCTTTGTTTTTACGCATTCCCGATAGTAAATACTCAACTTTAGTATCGTCGGTTGAGGTGGCCGCATCCCACTGTTTGGCCGCATTAGATGCTGAATAGTTATACGATTTTGTGCCCCGGTTCAGCTTTAAACTCAACGCATTTTTGTTGGCAGAGGGCACCGAATTCAGCATGTCTGTTGTGGCTTTACCCTTTATCCACACTTGCGTGCGAATGCCCTGCGTATTGGGATAGGCCCATACGGTGTATTTTATAAACGTGTGCGTGGCCGGATATTCGAATTCGGCTTCGAAATTGAGGTATTCCGTTGTAAAGCCTTCGTCGTTATCGGCTTTTGACGACATAGTTATCAGGTTGCATACCGATGTGTCCGAAACCAACCCCTCATAGCTCCAGTCGCAACCGGTGACTGGTAAGGTCGAATGCCATGTTTTACCGCTTTTAATATTTGTTATTGATTTGGTTTTAAGACCGTTGGGCGTTAATAGCCATTCGCGCTCGACCAATCCGGTCGATATGGTTAGTCTCTGATTTTCGAACCGTACGCTGGCATCACCCAACTTGCCGGTAAGCAACGGTTTGCCATTAAGGTTCAGCCACGAAAATAATACTGCCGCAATAATGTATGTTTTATTTGCCATTTTGTATTGGTTTTGGAGTGATGTTTTTTTCGAATAGTTGATTGTACGGAATTACACCGCCATTGATAAGTGCCGAACGTACATCGAAATTTTTACGGCCGCTGTTGTAAATTTCGAGTATTTCGGGCATTGCGGGCTTCGCCTTGTCGTCGATATTCTGTAAAAAGGCGTAAGCCCACGGCTTTTTATCTCTGAACATGGTCATGGCCACTTCGAGGGCGTTGGCTGGTGTATTGCTGTAAAGCAGCGCACCGGCACACATTAGCCGCACATCGTCGTTTTCGTTGCTGTCGTTGAGGTGTTTGTTCACGATTTTCGGAATTTTTGGCAACATGCCACGGCGCGACAACTGAAACAATCCTGTAGTACCCCAATAGCGAATAACGGCATCTTGGCTTTTAAGTAGTTGAATCAGCTTGGGTGCATCGGTACTTTCGGCCAGACTGGCGGTTTCGGCCGCTGTTACCAAAGCGTCGAGGTTGAAATTGGCTGCTTTCAGGTTTTCGTAAGTGTTTATGGTGTCGCGCATCGACATTGGAAAAAAGCCCATATCGCCGGTTTCGCGCACTACTTTCATGAGTTTTTGTTTGTAATTTTCGATGGTTGATGCCATTTTTTTGTCGTAAACCAGATTCACTGTTTCGTCGGGATCGGCCTTTAGGTCGTAAAATTCAATGGGTACCATCGGCTCGAAAAAGTATTTCGGGTATCCATTTTTAAACTGTCCCTGACGGTATTTTTCTTCCCAGTCGCGCAATCCCGGCATGCCCCACTGAAATCCATTGCGACCGGCACTAAGATAGGCTGTGTTGTAATTCCATATTATTTTGTATTTGCCATCGGTAATGCCGCGCGATGGTATAAAATTTTGCTCCTGATTGGCTTTGTACAGAAATACGTAGTCGTTGCTTTTTTCAATGTGCTGACCGGCAAAGGCTTTTCCCTGTGCCAATGCGGGTTTGGGCAAACCGATGATACTATAAAGGGTAGGGGCCAGATCCACAAAAGCTACGAAACGGTTGTCGGTAGCCGGTTGTTTTACGGGTGCAAGATGGGCCCATTTGGGCGGAAAATAGACGATCATGGGCACTTTTACGCCTTCTTCGCGAATGTAGCCTTTGCTGCCGGGCAGGCATCCGCCATGGTCGGAGTAAAAGAACACGATGGTGTTTTCGGCCAATCCCCGCGATTTTAATGTCTCCATTTGCTTTCCGAACCAGGCATCGAGTTCCAATGTTTTTTCGAGATGCCAGGCCATATCGTTTTTAATGGTATCGGTATGTGGCAGGTAGGTTGTAAAATGAACCGTGGCCGGATTGGCTTTGGTGAATTTACGGTCGTTGTACATGGTGCCGCCGTTGTCGAACTCGGTTACGCGGCTCATGTGGGTTTCGTAAAAGTTAATGGCCGCAAAAAATGGTTTGCCTTTGGGCACTTTTAGCTTTTCGAGCGAGGTTATTTTGTTGCTATCCCACATTTCGATGGCTCTGGTGCCTTTGTCGTACTCCGAATTATAATCCGTTTTGCCCGAATTGGTGCAATAATATCCTGCCTTTCGCAACACCAACGGATAAAATGTCTCGCACGGATAAATACGGTTCATCCGGTGAAATTCGGCCATGAGCGTAGTGGCATACATGCCGTTGATAATGGTGGTGCGGGCCGGCGAACATTGCGGACCGTTGCTGTATGCATTGGTGAACCGGATGCCTTTAGCTGCAAATGCATCGATGTTGGGTGTTTGTATGTCGATATTGCCATAGCACGACAAATGGTTGGCCGACATGTCCTCGGTGGTGAGCCAAAGGATGTTTGGCCGGTCTTGTGCAGCACTGCTTGTGGCCAACGCAATAACAGATAGTGCTTTAAAGTGCTTTA
>QKHT01000143.1 GCA_003249935.1 Bacteroidota bacterium | reverse complement strand
TCCCGCAATAAATGGTAGTTGTGGATTTTTGATCCAAATGGCACCACCCACCACCGGAACGATTACTGCCATGATGTGATTGATGGCAAAGCCGGTAGCGGTTCCTGTGGCCATATCGCCCGGATCTGCAATTTTCTGAAAGTAGGTGTTAATGCAGATCGAAAAAGAAAAGAATAAATGGTCGAATACAAATAGAATGGCGATAATCCATTCGTTATGGATAAAGGAATAGCCGCCAAAAACCACTGCAAGTACCACATATTTGAGGGTAAGCATATTTCGCTCGCCATACCGGTTAATCCATTTTCCCATCATCGGGCTTAGTAACCAGGTAAGTATGTTGTTGATTAAGAACAGAATGGTAATGCCCTGGATGGTATAATGATACGTTTCCACGAGCATAAGCAACGCAAAAACCACAAATATCTGACGGCGGGTTCCGCTTATAATATTAAGAATATAGTAGAGGTTGTACTTCTTTTTAAGCACAATCTTTTTTATTTGCGGTACACCCGGATCGCTTACCTTGTGAAATAAAAACAGATAGACAACCGCCAATAAAATAACACCGCCCACAATAAAAAAGAGTGCGGTTATGGAGAGATAGCGTGCGGTTGTAAACACCATAATGCCCGCAACAATGTTTCCAACGGCGGTCATACTTCGCATTTTGGAAAGAACCAGCGGGGCTTCGTTGTGGTCGAAAGCTTGTAAGGCCAGCGACTTATTGGACGTTTCGAAGAAATGAAACCCTACGCTCATAATAAATGTCGTGGTCATCAGTCCTCCAAATGATAAAAACATGCCGGTAAATCCCACGCCAATGCCAATGAGTGCCACCATAACCAGTGCCACCACCCATTCGCGCATAATGAGCAGCAAGAAGATGGCCGCAAACGACAGTAATCCCGGGATTTCGCGTACCGACTGAATCACACCCATATCAAAACCATTGAGGCCAATGACATCAACGGCCAGATTGGTCGACATGTTGGTCCATGCCTGAAACCCATAAGCCATGGCTATGGTTAACACCATCAGGAACAGGTACATGGGATTCTGCTTTACGCTTTGTGGTAGTTTCATGTGTTGAAAATGTCTATGCTATTAAACAAGCAGGGCAAACCGTTGCATTCAACGGATCATTCTTCCGTTTTGCACAATGGTTCACCCTGCGCTAAAAAAAAACTTTTCGACCGGTTCGGCCCAAAAATAAAATTATAAGCCGGTAAGTTCGAGGGCTTTGGCAAGTGCTTCGCCAATACCTTCGGGCTTTTTACCCCCTGCCGTTGCAAAAAATGGTTGGCCGCCGCCACCGCCCTGTATGGCTTTTGCGGCTTCGCGTACAATGGCTCCGGCGTTTAATTTGTGTTGTGCTACAATTTCGTCGGCAAGCAGTACCGATAATCCGGCTTTTTCGCCGGCTACAGTGCCCAGAATGCAAACCAAATTGTTTACTTGGCTCTTAATCTGATAACTCAAATCCTTAAGGTCGGCAATATCGATAAGTTGTACCAATTCGCACAGAATATTAATGTCGCCTTTGGTTGTAATTTTCGCTAACAACTCATTTTTGAGTTGGGTTAGTTTCTGTTTGCGCGATTCTTCGACCTCTTTACGAAGCTGTTGAATTTCGGCTAACATACTTTCAACCGATTTTAATACATCGGCAGGTGCATTCAGCATGCCGGCAATTTTAGCCAATTGTTCTATTTTGTCGTTTACCAGAGCTTCTGCTTTGTCGGCAGTAACCGCTTCAATACGGCGTATACCGGCACTAATTGAGCCTTCGGAGGTTATCTTCAGTAAACCGATTTGCCCTGTTGCAGCTACGTGTGTTCCGGCGCAAAGTTCCACCGAATCGCCAAACTGGATGGCTCTTACCACATCGCCGTATTTTTCGCCAAACAACGCCATGGCCCCCATTTCAAGCGCTTGTTTGTAAGCCACGTCGCGATGTTCCTGTAATTTAAAATTCTTACGGATACGTTTGTTTACAATGGTTTCTACCTTCGCAAGTTCATCGGGCGTTACCTTGTTGAAATGTGCAAAGTCGAACCGGAGATAATCGGCGCAAACAAGCGATCCTTTTTGCTCTACATGTGTGCCCAGCACTTCGCGCAATGCCTGATGTAACAGGTGAGTAGCCGAATGGTTATTGGCTGTTAACATCCGTTTTTCGACATCGACCACGGCATGAAATCCTGCAGTAAGATCGGCTGGCAGTTTTTCGCACAAATGAACAATAAGGTTATTCTCTTTTTTTGTGTCGGTGATTATAATTTTTTCTGAACCACTGTCGATATATCCCGAGTCGCCCAATTGACCGCCACTTTCGGCGTAAAATGGTGTGACGTCGAAAACCAATTGATAAAGCGTTTTTCCTTTGGTTTTCATCTGGCGGGTACGTACAATTTGTACATCGGCTTCCAATGCGTCGTAGCCAACAAATACCGTTTTTTCTGCTTTGGCAATTTCAATCCAGTCGCCGGTTTCAACAGCTGCCGCATTACGTGCACGCTCTTTTTGTTTTTGCATTTCGGTATCGAATCCGTTACGGTCTACCTCCAGATTGTTTTCGCGCAAGATTAATTCTGTTAAATCCAACGGAAAGCCAAAGGTATCGTATAATTCGAATGCAGCGGTGCCGGCCACAATTTTACTGCCGGCGGCTCTTGTTTCAGACATCACTTTGTCTAACAGGCGAATGCCTGTTTCGAGCGTACGCAGAAACGATTCTTCTTCTTCGCGGATCACTTTCGAAATTAATACCTGTTGTGCCACAAGTTCGGGGTATGCATCGCCCATTACCTCGATGAGTACCGGTAATAATTTGTACATAAACGCGTGGTGCTGACCAAGGTAGGTATATCCGTAACGCACCGCACGGCGCAAGATACGGCGAATAACATATCCTGCTTTTACATTCGATGGTAATTGTCCGTCGGCAATACTAAACGAAATGGTACGAATATGGTCGGCGATTACACGCATAGCGATATCGATCGGCTCATGGTCACCATATTTTTTCCCTGCCAAACGACCAATTTCGGTAATAATGGGTTGGAATACGTCGGTGTCGTAGTTCGAGGTTTTGCCCTGAATTGCCATACACAACCGTTCGAATCCCATGCCGGTATCCACATGTTTTGCAGCAAGTGGTTCGAGTGAACCATCGGCTTTGCGGTTGAATTGGATAAACACGTTATTCCATATTTCAATCACTTGCGGATGACTTTCGTTGACCAATGTGAGTCCGTCGACCATTGCACGTTCGGCTTCCGATCGCAAATCCACATGTATTTCGGTACATGGACCGCAAGGGCCGGTGTCGCCCATTTCCCAGAAGTTATCTTTTTTATTT
>QKHT01000046.1 GCA_003249935.1 Bacteroidota bacterium | reverse complement strand
TATCACATATTCCTCATTTTTAAGTGTAAAAGATAATGGACGAGTTGGAATCGGTACTATTACTCCTGGCTCAATGCTTGAAGTAGCCAATGGTAATATTCAACTAAACGGTGGTACCTTAAAAGTCATCACACCAAACATACCAGCATGGGCACGCGGCCTTGAATTTACGCCTTCTACGGGCGTAAGTGGTGGTATTGGGATGTATGGTACAAATTCAACGGTACAAAACCTTTATTTGGCTACCGGTTCAACACCATGGACGAACGGTCAGGGTATTTATGTAAATGGTATCGGGAATGTGTCGATTGGTAGAACTGTCGCAACTTCGGGTTTAAAGTTAGATGTAAATGGTAAATTGATGAGTACGGAACTGTCTGTAAATAATCCATTACCCGATGGTCAAGATGCCGTTGCTGCAATAAAGTTTGGAACTATAAACACAAGTACAAATTATCAAAAGGCAGGAATTTTTGCGCACAGGTTGGGTAATAGTTCTTATGGTTGGGGAAAAATGGATTTAGTTTTTGCGGTTAGGACAACTGGCGATGAAAGTCCGGTATCTATTTCCGATGCAAAAATGATAATTAATGGCCTGACGGGAAACGTTGGTATTGCCCGTACACCATCTACACTTTACAAATTGGACGTAGAGGGGAAAATTCGTGCAAATGAGGTTGTAATCGAAAACCCCGGAACCGCCGACGACGACTATAAACTCAACTCATTAGATTCGGTAAAAACCTTTATCGAAAAGAATAACCACCTACCGGGTGTGCCCTCAGCTGCCGCAATGCAGCAAAATGGCATAGGCGTAAGCGAAATGAACCAGTTGCTTTTGCAGAAGGTGGAGGAGTTGACGCTGTATTTGCTTGAGCAAAAGAAAGAGATTGAGATGTTAAAACAAAAAGTCAATAACAACTAAACGGCAAACGGTTCAGGAATGAACCACACGTGGGATCCGGCACGGTTGAAACAATTGGTGCAGTTGGCGAGTGGCTCATGAATCGTTACAAAACGCAAGAAAAGATGAAACGAAAATATATATGCACCTTTTGTGTGGCTGCTGATGATGTTGGCAAGCAGCACCCTGTATGCAACAACTTACACCATTACATTTGCTTACGATGCGGCCGGCAACCGTATTTCGCGAACCAGTGCCGTAACCGTAGGCAAGAGTTCGAAAATGGGCGATCAGGCCATTTCGTTTTACGAAAACAAGGACAGCGCGATGGTTTACCGGCTCTATCCCAATCCCACACGTGGTGCATTTCGTTTCGAGGTTCAACCCTTCGATGCCTCGACTCACAAAGCCAAAATAATACTTGCCGATGGCAACGGCCGCCGATTGGAAGTGGCCGATTTTACCGGCGAAAAAAGCTTTAATATCGAGGCGCAACCGCAAGGACTCTATCTGCTTACCCTGCAAATAGATGGGAAAGAGATGGTTTGGAAAATTCTTAAACAATAATATCCTATGCCTTTAAAAAAATCATTCATTTTTACGACCATGACTAAACAACGATTTATTATATCTGTGGCATCACTGGCTCTGTTTGCAGGTCTGTTTGCCCAACAAAAA
>QKHT01000211.1 GCA_003249935.1 Bacteroidota bacterium | reverse complement strand
GAAGCCATCGAAGTGTTGAGTCATCAGTACGGATGCTCGCAGCTGGGCGGCGACCACGAAAACACGCAAAAAGCACTTGCTGCCGCCATCAAACATCCGAATGCCGGGGCTGTGTTGGTAATGGGACTGGGTTGCGAGAACAACCAGATTGCCTTGCTGAAAAAACAAATGGGCGAATGGGACGATGAGCGCGTGAAGTTTTTGGTTTCGCAGGAGGTTGATGACGAAATAGAGGAAGGGCTGAAGCTGGTAAAAGAGCTTTCGGAAAAGATGAAAACGGACCAACGTACCGAATTGCCGGTATCGAAACTAAAGATCGGCTTAAAATGCGGAGGCAGCGATGGCTTTTCCGGAATTACAGCCAATCCGTTATTGGGCGCTTTCTCCGACTGGTTAATCGCGCAAGGCGGCACCACCGTATTGACCGAAGTTCCGGAAATGTTTGGTGCTGAAACCATTCTGATGAATCGTGCAAAAGACGAAACTATTTTCGCTAAAACGGTGGAATTGATTAACGACTTCAAAGACTATTTCCGCAGAAACAATCAGGTGATATACGAAAACCCCTCCCCCGGAAACAAGGAAGGTGGTATTACCACGCTCGAAGAAAAGTCGCTGGGTGCCATTCAGAAAGGCGGACACAGTAAGGTGGTGGATGTGCTGGCCTATGGCGAACGCATTAAAAACAACGGATTGCAACTGCTTTGGGCTCCGGGCAACGACCTGGTATCGAGCTCGGCACTGGCCATGGCCGGCTGCCAAATGGTGTTGTTTACCACCGGACGAGGCACGCCATTCGGGAGCTTTGTTCCTACCTTAAAAGTAGCATCCAACTCGGCACTATTCAATAAAAAGCAAAACTGGATGGACTTTGATGCCGGTGTGCTGTTAAGCTCAGTCAACATGGATGAGTTAAACAACATATTTATCCGGAAGATTCTGGAAGTTGCCGGTGGACAACTTTTGAAACACGAAATAAGCAAGTTTAAAGAAATCGCCATTTTTAAAAGTGGTGTAACACTGTAAATACTACGCCAATTTTTTACGGATCACATCCCAAAAGCGAAAATACGTAAGGACAACAAACATTCACATTTAAGTTCTAAAATACAGATGAATAGAATTTTTCAATGCATTATTATTCTTTCCATAATGGCAAATGCCGCAGCGAAAGAGATACACGTAGATCAACGGCACACCAACGGGGGAGATGGTTCAGCCAAAAACCCGTTTACCACCATTGCGCAGGCTGCTATTTTGGTTGAACCGGGTGATGTATGCTTCATTCATCAGGGCATCTATCGCGAAGTACTATGTCCCCAAAAGTCGGGCACCGCATCGAAACCGATTATTTTCAAAGCATTTGGCAACGATGTGGTTATTATTTCGGCAACTGACGAAGTAAAAGGTTGGGAACCCTACAAAGACCATATCTTCGTAAAAAAAGGGGTGGAAATGACCATGAACGAAGGAAACAACCTGTTTTGCAACGGCACTAAAATGCAGATTGCACGTTGGCCCAACGATACGGATAACGACGAATATACCCTTGATGCCAAATACATCGACAAAGCGGAAGGCACCTATTCGATGTCGTTTATTTCGAACAGCGAAATACCGGATTTCGACTGGACAGGTGGCATTATTCACTATTTGGGAGCTCACAGCGGATGCAGTTGGGAACGAACCATAACCGGATTTGATGCACCACGCCATCGCATCCTGTTCGACACTTTGCCAAACTACTGGCCTTTTGGAACCACCCACAGTCCGTACCGATTCGAGAACGGACATCGTGGCATCTTTTATCTGATGAATAAATTCGAGGCACTTGATGTACCCAAAGAGTGGTATTACGACCTTAAAAATAAAGCCCTCTACTTTTATGCGCCCAACGGTGCCGACCCCAACACGGCATTAACGGAATATGCGGCACGTAAAAACACAGCGATGATTAACTCAAACTATGTTCAACTTTGTAACCTCAACTTTTTTGGTGGCATGATAACCATTAAAGGAAGCAACAATATTGTTTCTCACTGCATGATAAAACATGGCATTGAGCGGTTGAACACCAATGCAGATGAAGCATCTACGGAGGATGCAGCGATTGTGATTGCGGATGGCGCAGGCAATGTGATTGAAAAATGTGTACTCGAGCACGGCACAATGCATGGCATATTACTTAACAATGATGCGTCCGACAATCGGGTCGAAAATTGCATTGTTCAGTATTTTAATACCATGGGCAACCATACCGGACTCATTTTCAGCCTTGGAAAAGGGAACAAAATATTAAGAAATTCGCTTTTGGGCTCGGCACGCGATGGGGTAAAAGTTACCGGCGACAACAGTGAAATGGGATACAACCATGTACAAAACTGCTTGATTTCGGGTGCCGACGGAGGCCTTTTTTATGTAACAGGAAGCAGTAAACCCCGTAACATCGAGATTCATCACAACTGGTTTAATTATGCGTATGCAGCAGAACATGCCGGCAATAAGGCGGCGGGTATATATCTGGACAATAATTCGGCCGGTTATATTGTGCACCATAATGTGGTTTGGGATGTGGAATGGGGTGGCCTTCATTTTAATTGGAATGCCGTTAAAAACGAAATTTACAACAATACGTTCTGGAATGTGGGGCCATCGACACAATCGGTGATAGACAGTTGGGTACCGATAAAAAACAATGCAAGAACAAATGTAAAAGACAACAAATTATATAATAACATTTCGGACATCAGGCCTTGGTGGGAATCGGGTGACGGGCCAAAATACCTAGTGAACGAAAAAGAGTATTTAGGTGAAGAAGCCGATAACGACTTCAAAAATAATGAGCAGTATGCAACGCCGCCATTCATCTCTTTTGATCAACAAAACTTTGCTCCGGCTAAAGGTTCAGCCATAATAGACAAAGGAATAACGATAAGAGGAATTACTGACCACTACAAAGGCAAGGCCCCTGATTTAGGAGCCTATGAACAGGGGGGTGAAAATTGGAAACCGGGGGTAGATTGGACACCAACCGGCTTTGCCTGGACTCCCGGAGACGATTATGCAAAAATTAAGACAACAAAATTACAAAATGAACAAAACACACCCTTAAATTTGAACAAAAAGATGAAATAGTCAGATTTTGTATAGTCGTAAAATTCAGAGAATAAGTCGTGCAGCAAGTATATTTGTACGGCCAAAATAGGTTTAAAGGAAACAATTCGGCCATTGGCCCGATATTGTTTCCTTTAGTTATTAAATAATATGATGAAGAAAAATGAAAATGTTAATCCCCACAGTAAAATCCGCAGTCATGGGTCTTGTTGGAATGACCTCCATTCTAAATTGTAATGCTGCCGAGAAGCCCAATATTTTATGGATTTTAACGGACGATCATCGGTTTGATGCCGTTCGTGCATTTAACAAAATGATTAAAGGCACTGAAATGAACGAACAAGGTTATATCGAATCGCCCAACATCGATCGATTAACCAAAATGGGAACCACCTTTATCAATTCATATTGTCATTCGCCCGGTTGTGCACCATCGAGAACGTCGATGCATTCGGGGCGATATCCGTTTCATTCGGGAGTTTATGAGTTTGAATACTACAATAACAATGCAGCCCATTGTAAACCCACATTACCTGAACAAATGGTAGAATTGGGGTATCAAACTTTTGCCATTGGAAAACTGGGTCTTCGTATGCGAACCATAAAGAATGGCAAAGCGGTTGAATTTAAACCATACCAAAATTACATCGATTTTAAACCCTTGCGTAAAGACGGTTTTACGGATTGGGGCAACGATAGTTTTGACTCGATCCCCGGATTTAAGATGGAAAAACCGCTTTCATTAGAATTTTTGGTTACTCCCGGGAAGAAATTTCTATATATATCCAAAAGCCTCGAAGAACAGAATCCCGGATATGTTGGTACTGCTGCCGAAGTATTAAAAAATTACGATTTATTAAGGCATTACACCAGGACCGAAGGGAAACAAACACCTTTTAGTTCGGGCATGTTAGGAGGAGTAAGCCCTCAACCGGCCGGAAAAACACGCGATGGTTATTATGCCTCGATATTTGGTGATTATTTGAAAAACAAAGACAAAAAATTCACCATTGGTTCACAAACCATCAATGGCATCGACGAATCGAAACCACAATTCTTTTACATTGGGTTTGATGTGCCGCACACTCCGGTATTACCACCTGCCGATTACAGAGCAAGATTTCGCAAACACACATACAAAGTACCCGGTATCGTTGGCAATGAGCTTGAAACCATGCCAAAACAGATGAAAAGTGCCGTGGAAGACAGCTATTCGGATCATTTTACCGATAACGAAAAACAATCGATGATACAGGATTATTACGCATTTTGTGCGTATGGCGATGCCTTAATCGGACAGGCGGTGGATGACTTTATTGCCTACAACAAAGCAAAAAAGAAAGCATGGGTAATCGTGTATGTAAATGGCGATAATGGATGGAAACTGAATGAACATGGTTCGGTATCGAAATTTACCCCATGGAACGTGGATTGTCAGTTGCCGATCGTTGTGATATCGTCGGATAAAAAACAGTATCCGGCAGGAAAAGTCGTTCGTAATTTCACCGAATTTGTGGATATAGCACCTACCATTCTTGGAGCAGGCGGAGCTAACCTAAAGGATAAAAAATTCAGTTATCTTGATGGGTTTAATCTTGCAGATGTTGTTTCGGGCAAAGCGCCGGTACGCGATTATGTGATTGGCGAAAGTCATGCCGTTACCGGGCCAAGAGCCTATATACGTACAAAAGAGTATGTATTCTCGATGCAGACAAGGCCAAACAAAACGCGTGGAGAAAACATGAATTGGGCAATGAAAGCAACCTACAAGGATCTTGACCCCGGATTGTACGACATGATTACCGATCCGCACGAAACTAACAATCTGGCATTCGACCCAAAATATCAGGCCATTGCATTGCAGATAAAGGAAAAGCTGATGAATATCGTTATGGGAGACAACCGGGTAGAAGTGGATTGGGGGCCGGGCACCAACGTTACCGGCACCACTCTGTTCAGAAGCAATTTTGCACCGGGAGCCAACGACCACAAATTAAAATTGAAACGATAAATAATCCATTATACACATGAAGTTCAAATTATTAAGTTCGGTAATTTTGGCATGCAGCCTTACCGGCACGCTATCAAAAGCACAACAGGTCGATTTTTCATTCATGAACAATACCCTTCCGTTGGAAGAACGGGTAGAGCTGTTGGTTTCGCAAATGACCCTTGAGGAAAAAATCAGTCAGATGACCAATGTTTCGGCAGCCATTCCAAGGCTCAATGTACCGAGTTACGATTGGTGGAGTGAAGCATTGCATGGTGTGGCCCGTAATGGAAAAGCCACGATATTCCCGCAAGCGATTGCCATGGGAGCCACGTTTGACCCCCAACTTATCAATAAAGTGGCAACCGTAATTTCGGATGAAGCCCGGGCAAAATACAACATTGCACAAGCGATGAATAACCACAGTCGCTATGCAGGGCTAACATTTTGGTCGCCAACCGTAAATATTTACCGCGACCCAAGATATGGCCGTGGACAGGAATCGTATACCGAGGATCCGTTTTTGATGTCGAAAATTGGTGTGGCTTTTACCAGGGGGCTTCAGGGGAATGATCCAAACTACATAAAGGTGGCCGCGTGCGCAAAGCATTTTGCCATGCACTCGGGACCTGAGCACAATAAATTATCTTTTGATGTTAAACCCACTATTCAGGATTTGAACGAAACCTATTTCCCCGCTTTTAAGGCGTTGGTTACCGAAGCCAAAGTAGAAGGTGTGATGGCTGCATACAACATGGTTTATGGAAAACCATCGTGTATCAGCGATTTTTTGTTACAGGAAACCTTGCGCAAAAACTGGAAATTTGATGGTTACATTACCACCGATTGTGGTGCCATATATGGTGCAGCAGGCAAACAGGGTTATGCCAAATCGACCGTTGAAGCCGCAGCGATGGCCCTAAAAGCCGGAACCAACTTAAATTGCGGACAGGAATTCAAGACACTTAAAGAAGCCGTTGCCAAAGGATTGGTAACCGAACAGGAAATTGGCGACCGCTTAAAACAACTGTTAAAAACTCGATTCAGACTCGGCATGTTCGACCAGGATCAGAGCAAAAACCCATATAAAAACTATGGCATTGAAAAAATTCATACACCCGAAAGCGTGGCACTTACCCGCGAGGTGGCTCAAAAATCGATTGTACTGTTGAAGAATAGAAACAACATTCTTCCCCTTTCGAAAAACATAAAAGTGCCATATGTAACCGGCCCGTTTGCCAACTCGAACGACATGCTTATTGCCAGTTATTATGGCGTGAGTTCGTCGCTGGTAACAGTAATGGAGGGGATTACCGATGCAGTTTCGAACGGCACCTCGTTGGAGTACCGCAGTGGTGTATTGCCATTTTGCCAAAACCCTAACCCAAAAAATTATGGTCCGAATGTAGCCGAAATGGCCGATGTAACAATTTGTGTGGTAGGTATTACTGCCGATTTGGAAGGCGAAGGTGTGGATGCCATTGCCTCGGCCGAAGAGGGCGACCGTTTAAGCCTTAAACTTCCGGAAAGTCAGATTAGTTACATCAATCAATTAATTGAAAAGAAAGGGAAAAAACCATTTATTTTGGTGGTAGCCAGTGGGAGCCCGGTTACACTTGAAGGCATTGAAGAGCATTGCGATGCGATACTTCAGATTTGGTACCCCGGCGAACAGGGAGGGCATGCCGTTGCAGATGTCTTATTTGGTAATGTATCGCCAACAGGTCACTTACCTATTACCTTTCCCAAAAGCGAAAAACAACTGCCTCCATACGAAACCTACAACATGAAAGGCCGTACGTATCGTTACATGACCGAAGAACCGGCATATCCTTTTGGTTTTGGTTTAACTTACTCTAAAAGTGAATTCAGCAATTTGAAAATCGGAAATACAAAACTAAAAAAAGACAATAGCCTGAATATAACTGTAGATGTTGCCAATGCAGGCAATTACGACATAGATGAAGTTGTACAGTTGTATGTTTGCCCTAAAGATACCACCGGTGGTTTGCCAATAAATAGCTTAAAAGCGTTTGAGCGTGTATCATTAAAAAAAGGCGAAAAGAAAACCATTCAGCTTTCGGTTGAACCGGAACAGTTGAAATTTGTGGATGTAAAAGGTCAAAATACATGGTTTAAGGGCGACTACAGCATTGTGGTTGGCAATGCAGCTCCCGGCGATTTAAGTGTACGTTTAGGTGCTGCGGTTCCACAGAAAGCCATGATCCAATTAAAATAACACCATGCTATGATGAAACAATTCAAATTGCATTTTGCATTGGTATTTTGGTTTACCGGCACACTGTTGGCCATTGGTCAGGTGGCCAACTATAACCTTAACCGGTGCAAAATGCCCGTTTCTGTCGAGCAATGGCAGGTCGTCGACTTTTCATTAGCAGTAAAACAAAAAATACAAAAGCCTTTCGAAGTAAAGGCTTTTGCAATTGTAAAAGAAAGTGACAACGAACAAAAGGTGCCCCTTTTCTATAATGGGAACAACGAATGGATCTTTAGGTATTCGGGTTCAACCATAGGCAAAAAGACCTTTACTGTTCAATCGGAACTTAAGGAGTTAAACGGGAAAAAAGGTACAATAGTGGTTGTTGCAAACCAAAAGTTAAACCCGCATGGCGGTGTGGTAAGAGACAAAAACCACCCCCGCCGCTTTTTCTATCAGGATGGCACACCCTACTGCAATCTGGCTTTTGAATGCGACTGGTTGTTTGCACTGGATTATGGCCAACCAACGATAAGCAAGACCGAAAAACTCCTTGATCAGGTGGCAAAAAACGGGTTCAACCAAATAGTAATGAATGTATATGCCTATGATGTAGATACCAACTGGGTGGCCGATCCGTTGCTAAAAAAGAACCCGCAATACAACTACGGCGGCAGGGAAGATATCTTTCCGTTTTTAGGTTCAAATTTGCACCCCGACCACAGCGCCCTGAACGTCGCGTTTTTCAAACATCTCGACAAGGTGATATTGTCGATGCACAACAGGGAAATAGTCAGCCATCTGATGATATACGTTTGGAACAAATTGGTTAATTGGCCCGAACCGGGTTCGGCAGCCGACGATATGTACTACCAATATGTGGTAAAAAGGTATCAGGCGTTTCCGAATATCATTTGGGATGTATCGAAGGAAGCCACTTCGAAAATTGCACAAAGCAAATTTAAAAATATTGGTGAACATATCCGAAAAAGGGTAATCGACACCAGAGCAACCGATGCATACCACCGCTTGGTTTCGGTGCACGACTATGGCTTTTGCAAAAAAAATAAAGACATTGTCGACTTCATTTCCATCCAAAACTGGAAACTGAGCATATACGACCAAATGCTGGAAGCGTATAAGGAATTTCCGGAAATGCCTGTTTACAATATCGAACACGGGGGATACGAAAAAGCACCGTATAATGTGTTTCCGGGCGGATACGACAATGCCGAAGTTTGCTTGCGCAGAAACTACCTGTGTTTGTTTGCAGGCACCCATACCACCTATTACTGGCAAGGCACTGCATGGACGGCAATTATCCATAATCCGTTTGAACAACCGGAAGGGATGATAAAACCACACTTTGAGTATTTTAAATACATGCGCGGATTTATCGATATGGTAAACATTGGCAATTTTGAACCGGTTACAACCTACAACACGCGATCGTATAACCTTACCGACTACAAAAACGGAATGGTTTTGCAATACATGCCCAAAGAGGTTTACAATGATGATGTAAGAGACCAACTCGACAAAGAGTTCGATTATAGCAATGCCACTTATCAGTGGTTCAACACAATAACCGGAGAATATTCCAAAGCGGCTAAGGTAGAATTTAAGGATTATTATACCATTTGGGATTGGCGGCCATGGCGCAACGAAGCAGACGCCATTCTGATTATCAAAAATTTAAAAAATAAAAACAGTAAATGAGAAAAATATTTTTAACGGGCATGCTTGCAATGTCCATTGGGGTGTTTTCACAAAACAAGCCCTTTTCAACGCCCGAAATTGATGCCAAAGTAGATTCCATTGTGTCGATGATGACGATGAACGAAAAACTGGCTCAAATTGAAGGAACCCGTATTCGGGAACTGATGGTGGACGGAAAACTCTCGATTGAAAAGTGCCGCGAACTCATCCCCTATGGCATTGGTCATTTTTGTCAGTTTGCATCAGGAGAAACCATGCAACCCGAACAATTGCGCGATTTGGTTCGCGAAATACAGCACTTTCTGATGACCGAAACACGTTTGAAAATACCGGCCATTTTCCACGAAGAAGCCATCACCGGGTTTGCCTCGTACAAAGCCACCACTTTCCCTCAGCAAATTGGTGTTGCCTGTACCTGGAATCCTGATCTGGTCGAAAAAAACACAGCTACTACTGCTGCCAATATGCGTGCCGTTGGTTCAACCTACGCGCTCTCGCCCATGTTGGATCTGAGTCGCACAGCCCATTGGAATCGCCATCAGGAGAGCTATGGCGAAGATGCCTACCTTACCTCGCGCATGGGTGTTGCCTTTGTAAGCGGCCTACAGGGTGATGATTTGAAAAAAGGCGTAGCGGCTACCGTTAAGCATTTTGCAGGCTATGGAACCGCCAATAACAACGAAAAAGTATTGTACGAAGAATACCTGATGCCTCACGAGGCCTGCATGAAAGTGGCAGGAGCCAAAACTGTGATGCCCTCTTACGGCATGTACAAAGCCTTGCCAATGTCGGCCAGCCCAACCATGCTCGATCAGATTTTACGTCGCGACCTTGATTTCGATGGATTGGTTGTAAGTGATTATGGCGCGATTAACGGAATAATGACAAGATACAAACGTGCTGAAGATTTAACCACTGCAGCCGCAATGGCAATGAATGCCGGTGTCGATGTCGAACTCTCCTCGCCCACTGCATATCCCTTGCTGCCCGATGCCATTAAAAAAGAATTGGTTACCGAAGAGATTATTAACAATGCGGTAAAACGCTCATTGATTCTGAAAGCCCGCCTTGGCCTTTTGGATAAAAAACCGGTAATCGGATGCGATGGAAAACTGGAATTCGATCCACCGGCCAACCGCAAGCTGGCCTACGAAACAGCGGTACAATCCATCGTATTACTACAAAACAACGGCATACTTCCATTAAAAAAGAGCATAAAAAAGATTACACTCGTGGGTCCGAATGCGGCAAGTGTATACGGTTTATTAGGCGACTACACCTATCAGGGATTCCGCTCTTTCTGGAATCAGTCCGACTTCGACATCAACAATCCGAAGCTGATTACCGTGAAAGAAGGATTGGAAAACCGACTGGGTAAAAATGTAAAACTTTTGTACGAACGCGGTTGCGATTGGAGTGCAGCCATGGACGAAAAAGTGGATACGGCCAGTTTTGGCGACGATCGTTTAAGCAAACTGAAATTAAGAGCAATTAAAGGATTAGCTAAACCGGATCCGAAAAAAGCTCTGGATTTTGCCAAACAGAGTGATGTTGTAATTGCAGTTATGGGCGAAAATCTGTCCCAAAACGGCGAAGGCCGTGCGCGCAAAGGCATTCGTCTTCCCGGCGATCAGGAAGCATTTGTAAAAAAACTAATTGCTACCGGCAAACCGGTTATTTTGGTAATGATGAGCGGCCGTCAGGAAGTTATCAGCACTATTTCTGATAAATGCGCCGCTGTGATTCAGGCCTGGTTACCGGGCGAAGAAGGGGGCAATGCAATGGCCGATTTGTTGCTTGGCAATGCCAATCCTTCAGGGAAACTCAGTGTTTCATATCCACGTACCGAGAAAGAAGTGGAAATCAATTATCAGGATGGTTTCAATAAGGATTTGGTTCAATGGCCGTTTGGATATGGCTTATCGTATACCAATTACACCTATTCAAACTTTAAAATGAATCCATCAGTTCACATTTCGGAAAATAGTTTCGACATTTCGTTCGAGTTAAAAAACAGCGGAAAAATCGATGGTACCGAAGTGGTTCAGTTGTACGTATCGCCTACTGTGGCCGGTTCAACCCTAAAACCCATTGCACTTAAAGGGTTTCAACGGGTGGATTTAAAAGCAGGCGAACAAAAAATGGTGAAGTTTAAGGTATCGCCTCAGCAACTGGTTCAATACATAAATAAAGAATGGGTGGTTGAACCGGGTAATTACGAGTTTAAAATCGGAGCATCGTCGAATGATATTAAACTTAAAGGCACCATCGAAATGAAGGGTAACAAACTGATACTAAACAAAGGCCGTCAGGTATTTTTCTCGGAATGCAGTGTAAAATAAACAGATAATTGCAAATTGCAGCTCAAAAAAAAAAAAAAAAATGGCTGCCCCGGACAATTTGTTTGTCTCAGGGCAGCCAATTTTTTTGTATCGCCATGTATTTGGTTTTTGGCTGAACCATATGCCTGCCATTGGGACTCGATTGGCAGTCCGACATGATTTCACTGTTTTTTCAACCGGATTATAGTTTATGGTTCATAGAATTGCGTGCTGATATTCGCAATAAAACCAAGGTTGCATTTCAACTAAACCGTCGAAATGCAACCTTGCCCTGTATTTAATGATACTAATATCTTGTAATTAGGTCATAATCAAAAACTATATTACCCCAAATGCCTATTCCAACCCATCATAAAAAACAATGATGGCTGAACCGAAGCCACAAAATCCCCGGTTCAACCTAAATACAAGCTATTCAACTATCTTAAATTGTCTGTCGCCGATTTGTAGCTCCGGTTTTACAAATGTATTTTGACCAATGTAGGTATCGGAATGACTACCATAATCGAGAAAACCCTCTTTACTGGCGGCATGGTACATGGCATTTTGCGACACCACACATCCGGACAAATTTTTACACACGATACCATAAAACAGATATGGATATTCGAATTTGCCCTCTTTTCGGTCGAACCATCCCCAAAGGGTATTGCCGGTTACCGAAGTCCCTTTGCAGTCTTCGAGCAAAATCTGGCTGCATAAATCACCTTGCTGTTCGCCCCCGTTGCTCCGAATCATACAGCCCGAAACGGTATTTGCCACCGAGCGTTTAATGGAAATACCGGGACCAAAATTATGGTCAATGGCACAACCGGTAATTTGCATGGAATTTGATCCGCTCAGAATAATACCGCCATTGCGATTCCATTCAACCCGATTGGCAGTGATCCTTACCGAAGCAGACCCGAAAAACTTAAGATTTTGCTGCTCCTCGCGGCTCATATTTTCGGGGGCTGAACCACGGGCAAAAATACCGGCACCTTTGTTGGCAGTTATCTGGTTATCGATAAACCAACCATCGTAGCCGCTTGTACAATCGATTCCATGCTCCCCGTTAAACATTATCAGGTTTCGTCGAATGGAAAACACCCAGGTCCTTTCGAGCCGAATACCCGACCCACTAAAATGTTACTTTTAGCACTTGCCACATAAATTGCATTTACACGGTATTTGCCCGCTTTAGTAAAAATAAGTTCTATGGACATCGTTTCGTTCGGGTGAGTCCAATCCTCCATCCATAAACGATTTTGAATACCGTGATAATAAGTATGCATTTTCTTTCCGTGAATGGTCTTTGCCCGGCAATTAAAGCTGATATTCC
>QKHT01000302.1 GCA_003249935.1 Bacteroidota bacterium | reverse complement strand
ATTTTAGCAAGAACTCAGAATAAAATAAGTAACAAAACGGTCAACATTATTCAGGCATTCATTTACAGCACGGTATAAAAACGAGCAAGCACCTTGGAAACCCAAAGTGCTTGCTTGTAGCGGGAGCAGGATTCTTCCGAAGGAATCCCTTACGAGAGAACCCTACACGACCTTTACAAAAACATACTGTATAAAAACAAAAAAGCACCTTGGAAACCCAAAGTGCTTGCTTGTAGCGGGAGCAGGATTCTTCCGAAGGAATCCCTTACGGGAGAACCCTACACGACCTCTACCAAAACTATATAAAAACAAAAAAGCACATTGGAAACCCAAAGTGCTTACTTGTAGCGGGAGCAGGATTCTTCCGAAGGAATCCCTCACGGGAGAACCCTAAAATATCAATAGAGGGCTACTCTATACCCCCTTCCACGTAAAACTATTAAAGCCAATATTTGCCTTTTTAAACGCAACCTTTTTTTTATCGCTTATTCTGATTAGCTTTTCATCGTATTTCATTGGGGCAAATGTGTGTCGCCCATAGTATTTGGGACAGATAACAAATAAGTAATTCCCATCTGGTGTCCAGTGTATCTCTTGCAGTTTTTCGAAAAACTCAGGCTTATATAGCGTTTCTGTTTTCCCGGAAACGAGGTTATGCAGATATATCCTGTTGTCGGCAACAAACGCAATTTGCTCCCCTTTCGGAGACCAAACCGCTTTATGTCCTTTGGGTGCTATTCTATTATGTGTATCGTTTCTTAAATCATACACATACACGCCATCCAATGGTTTTTTCCCATAGCTAAGTTTTTCGCCCTCTAAAGTAAAATTCCTGCTACTTACAATACTATATACCAACCTGTTCTCGTCGGGCGACCAAGGAGACTCACACATATCGAAGTTGTTGTTGCCACAAAAGTCGGGCATTTGCTTTACAGTTTTGCCACTTTCCAGATTGATAATAGTTATGGTATTAGGGCGATAAAACTCATTAAGTGGACCCAATTCTTTTGTTTCCTTTTCAGTGACAAATACCAACAAACTATCACTAATTGAAGAGAAAGCTAATCCAACATATTGGCCTTCCTGCATATCTAATACCCGCCTCACAATGTTGCCTGTGGTATCCAAAACAACAAAATTACTATGTGTTATCTTGCCATTTTGTATTACGATATCTTCAACTGCTACGAATGCATCTGTTTTATTAAGCCAGCTGAGCCCACTATATTTCTTTCCAACTATGCATGGCATTGAAAATTCCATTCTATTACTATTTTCATAGAAATAGCAGAGACCATTTTTTGAAGATTGAAGACGAACAACGATCTTCCCTGGCAGCACCATTGGCTGACTTTTGGTATAATTAGCATTAATTATAAGGATCATTAAAATGTAAATATACTTTTTCATAATACTTTGATTTATAAAATTTCCCTATTGATTCGTTACCTCTTTTTACCGGACTACAATTAGCGATTCTTGCTCGTCTGATATCAAAGCCTTGATGCCAGAGTTTCAATGTTACTTATCCGATTTCGTCTCCTGATTGTCGTAATTCAGGTGATTCGGACTGCCATAATACACAGATTCACCATGCTCATGAGGCTGTATATTATAGCCATTTGAATCATATTTAAGTCTTCCATAGTTATCCAATTCGGCATTAGGATTATCCCAATCTTCCGACTTGTCTTCAACAAAACAATCTGAAGGCACAGAATAATCCCACAACATCCCGTATTGGTCGTATTTATTTCCCGGATAGTTGAGACATTTGGCAGTGTAGTATTGGTTTTGTGGGCTAAGCGGGTCGTGCAACATTGGGGCGGGCAGGGGAAAGGCCGAGGTATACCAAACACTACCCCCATTACCTCTTCGGCAACCATACGCGTAACCACTTTGCCAGCCTGAATCCAACATTCCAAACCGTTTAAGCCATTTTCTGCCGCCAAATTAACGATTAATCCTTTAAAAGCAAATACCTAAGTTTCCAAACCGTTTAGAAAGTCCAATAATTTCACCAGGGTGATTCCAAACCGTTTAGTTTGTTCAAAAAAATGCGTCTGTCATGACAAATTTTGCCGTAGTGATGCTTTTGGCGCACATTTTTACATCCATCCAAATCATGCCAATCCTGTCGAACTAATTAATCCAATCAATCTTATTAATCACTCAGTGGCCAACTTCGGGTCATAGCCATACCATGTTCGTACCATGTTCGTACCACGTTCGAAGTTTTTCGAACGTGGTACGAACATGATAAGGAAGAAATATGCTTTAGTGGGCAGACTTGGTCCATGGGATAATTTCTGTCCTGCAAGTTCGCAACACCACACAAACTTATCGACCACTACCAAAAACGTATAAAAACAAAAAAGCACCTTGGAAACCCAAAGTGCTTGCTTGTAGCGGGAGCAGGATTCTTCCGAAGGAATCCCTTACGGGAGAACCCTACACGACCTTTACAAAAACATACTGTATAAAAACAAAAAAGCACCTTGGAAACCCAAAGTGCTTGCTTGTAGCGGGAGCAGGATTCGAACCCACGACCTCCGGGTTATGAGCCCGACGAGCTACCAACTGCTCTATCCCGCAATATAATGTTTTCTAAATTTTGTCTTTAATCTGAAACCGTTGTTTCTCTAAGCGGGTGCAAAGATAGGCAAATAATCATGCAATGCAAATTTTTGCCTTAAATTATTCGAAAAAAAGTTGCTTTCAGTGTGCTTTTACGCCATTTTATGCACTTACGAGGTGTGTTAGCTATAAATTGTGGCAATAATATGTCGCGGGCCGCCGTAATTTCTAAATTCGCAAAGGTAAATGCCCTGCCATGTACCCAAATTTAACCGGCCGTGGGTGATGGGCAGGGTGAGCGTGGCTCCCGTGAGGGCCGATTTTACATGGGCGGGCATATCGTCGCTGCCTTCGAGCGTATGGGTGTAAAAGGCCTGATTTTCGGGAATAAGCCGGTTGAAAATCTGCTCAAAATCTACTCGAACCGATGGGTCGGCGTTTTCGTTGAGGGTTAAACCCGCCGAAGTGTGCTGAAGTAACAAATTCACCATGCCTGTTTGGGGTAACTGGCCGAGTTTCGATACAATTTCGGCAGTGACCAAATGAAAACCCCTTTTGCAGGGCTGTAAATCGAATTCAATCTGTTTTATCACTATTCAATCTGTTTTCTTTAAAAATACTTTACATCAAATTCCGGCGCATTAATAATAGATGCGCTGTTGCCGGTAGCCCGAATTACCAGTAAGCCACGTTTCATCGCCATGTTTTTTGCATGTCCGTCGTCCTTGAGGAAGGCCATGCAGCCTGCAATCCGGTGATCTGAGTACTCGGGCAGATAGGTTTTGGCCTTGTTGAGCCGCTCAATAAAATCGGTGACATCATTTGGCCTGAGC
>QKHT01000057.1 GCA_003249935.1 Bacteroidota bacterium | reverse complement strand
CACCATGGATGTGGAAGATGAGATTATTGCCGAATTGGAAGAAAAAGAGCGCCGCATCGAAGACATGAAAGACTCCATTGCAAAAATGGGGCAAGTTATCAGCGAAAATCAAAAAGCATTAACCGAGAAGGATAACGTAATCAGTGAAAAGGATAACGTAATCAGTGAAAAGGATAAAGAAATAGAAGAGCTAAAACGCAAGTTAGGTGAGAATTGAGTTTTTATTTAAACGCCCAAGTAAATTCGATTACTTTTATGCCATAACGCCCTAATAAATTTTTCTGATCGGGAAAGAATGCAGAGTTACCTCAATCCCTTAATTTTTGAGGGTATAGCCACAAAATCCTTCAGGTAAAAAGGCTCGAAGTAGGCCACATCCTCCGTTTGGTTCATTCCCAATTTTTCGAATGCCGGTTCAGCCAAAAAAGAGGCTAAGGGGGTGATGCCCGGGATAAAGATGGCATTGGGATGTGTGATAACCTCGTGACATTTGTCCGAACCGTTGCCAATAAAACAGACTGTACCACCATTTAGTATGTCGGCAAATTCGTTTCCGGTAATCACCATTGCCGAAATGGGCATGAGAGGGTTCATTCCTGCATCGAACGCGGCAGTGTACACCTCCATTCTCCGTGCATCGAGCATGGGACACACCGCGCTACTTTGCCCGGGATAGGCCAACAGGGTGAGGGTGTCAATTGCAATAAGTGGAATCTGAAAGCCATAGCACAATCCCTTGGCTATACTTACGCCTATTCTAAGGCCGGTGTACGAACCGGGACCGCTGCTTACGGCCACTGCGGCAATATGATGCGTGTGGTTGGTGGTTTCGGTAATTATTTCGTCGATAAATACGCCAAGGCGTGCCGAATGATCGCGACCCTGTGTACTGATGCGCTCTGCTACAATGGTGCCGTCGGTAGCCACTACTGCAGCCGAACAGACATCGGTGGATGTTTCAATGCAAAGTATGCAGTCCATTTATTTTTTAAGATTTATATTGTATAGCAGGTACACATTAATGTCGGTAATGAACCTCGTTTGCGGGTTGCCTAAGCCCGGAATCCTGAATATCCCTTGTTCGCTGTTGGATGTGCCCATTTTTATTTTGCCGCGTCCGGTCCATCCCATCATCACGTTATCCCACAATTTTACGCGGGTGCCAACGGTAATTTCGGCCCAATGGGCTACATGGTTGGTGGTTGCAATGGTTGGCGACCAGGTTCGCCATGTATCGGTATAGGTTATAGCCTGAGGGTTTTGCCGGAACACACTGAAGGCATACCTGAACCCAAAACTGAAAATGTCGCGGTCTTTGCCCGAGGTGTATTTGGTAAAGTTCTTGTCCAAACCGAATTTAAAATAAATTCCGCTATTCCGCATGTCTAAATAATCTTCTGTTATGGTGAACCGGTTGTAGCCCACTTCGGCTACCGGAATGTAGTTTTTTGCTATTTCGGTTTCGATAATGGCTCCGCCACCATAGTTGTCGTACGGTTTAAAAAAATTGTTGAGGTATATCGTAGGGTCGATGCCGATACGGAAAAACGGTTTTCGGGTTTCGTCGATCACAATTTGCCCTTTTTTGCTGTGTTGCGCGTAAGTGCCCGATGAACTTAACACCAATATAAGCAGTATGTTAGTGATAATATATGGCGAAATTAATCTCTTTTTCATCGGTAAATACAGATTTGTTGAATAGATATATCGAGTCAATAATGTTTTTTGTAAACACCATCGAATCAATTTTAAATTTTGGTGAATAGCCACAACCCATGCCCTGAAAAACCGGTTCGGCCGCCTTGTGATAAAAAATTATTTCGTCGCTGGATGAGCCAATACCAAAACGAACTTTCGTTGGCCCGCCGCTTATTTTAAGCGGAAACTGTTTATAGTCCGATTTGCGCGAATGAAAGAGCGTATCGGTGGCATCGTCGTCGTTTACGATGTAATATAACCTCGTTTCGATTGTTGAATTGGTGGTCTTATTCAAAATTGCAAAATTTACCGCCGAAGTGGTATTCTCGTCGCAAACCTGCTCCTTTGTGCACGACCAAAATATTAGTGTGGTTAAACCCAACACCAGTAATGTTTGCTTTTTACTTAAATTCATAGGGCAAAAATAGTGATATAAAAGGAATTCTCTTCTTATTTTGTCTTTTTTACAATGGTTTTCCCCGGGTTGAACCCCTTTTTAAGGCAAAGATCCAATCCGCCATCTAACTGATATACTTTTTGGTAATGTTTCTGAACCAATATTGCGACAATGGTTTCAGACCTTTTGCCTTCGGAACAGAACACAAATATGGGACGGTCGAAACCTACGGTGTCTAATACGCTTTGGAGCATATATTTTTCCGGTACACGTATCGCTCCGGTAATAAGCGTACTGTCGTGTGGCGGTTTAGAATGAACCGGTCGTGCATCGAGTAAAACCGCATTGGGTGTGCACTTGTATTTTTGGCAAAAATCAGCCGCCTTTAATTTGGTTTTTGATTGAACCGATTGCGCCAAAATGGGTTCTAAAACCATAAAAAACAGAGCGATAACGAAAATGAAAATAGCATTGATGTGTGCTTTTCGGATATTATTTGTAGTTTCCGGCATCCTTTTATACAATTATTGATATTTCTCAAAAACAATCCGCACAAAAATATGTAACTTTCGGGCCGTTTTTTTATTAAACAATATTAATTTTATAACTCACTAAAACAGGCATTTAATGTATACCGACCGTTTCGTTTTACGTCATATTGGTCCCCGAACCAGCGAAGCTCAGCAGATGCTTAAAGAACTTGGTTGCAGTTCGCTCGATGAACTCATCAGCGAAACCGTACCTGCCGACATCAGGTTAAAAAAACCACTTAACCTGCCTCAAGGTCTTACCGAGCGGCAGTATTATCGCAAAGTACTGGCTTTGGCGGCAAAAAACAAGGTGTTTAATACCTACATTGGTATGGGCTATTATGACACCATTACGCCGGCCGTAATTTTGCGAAATGTGGTCGAAAATCCGGTGTGGTACACCTCCTATACCCCTTATCAGGCCGAAATATCGCAGGGACGGCTTGAGGCATTGCTCAATTTTCAGACTATGGTGTGCGATATTACAGCCATGGAAATTGCCAATGCCAGTCTGCTCGACGAAGCCACGGCTGCCGCCGAAGCCATGATTATGATGCAGAGCCTTCGTTCGCGCGATCAGCTTAAATTAAATGCCGACATCCTTTTCGTGGACGAACGCCTTTGGCCGCAAACCATCGAGGTGTTAAAAAACCGTGCTTTGCCGCTTGGTATCAACATGGTGGTGGGCGATTTCAGAACATATGCCTTCGATGAGCGTGTATTTGGCGCAATATTGCAATATCCCGATGCCGATGGCCGTGTGGTGGATTACGCCGGCTTTGTAAATTCGTTGCACAACATGGGTACAAAAGTGGCTGTGTCGGCCGATATTTTGTCGTTGGCCATTTTAACCCCTCCGGGCGAATGGGGTGCCGATATTGTTTTCGGTACCACGCAACGTTTTGGTGTACCTATGGGTTATGGCGGTCCGGCTGCGGCCTACTTTGCCTCGCGCGAGGCATTTAAACGCAACATGCCCGGCCGTATCATCGGCGTATCGAAAGACCGTTTGGGGCGCAGGGCACTGCGCATGTCGCTGCAAACCCGCGAACAACATATCAAACGCGAAAAAGCAACCTCTAATATTTGTACCGCACAGGCACTCTTAGCCAATATGGCCTCGTTCTATGCCGTTTACCATGGGCCGGAGGGTATTCAGTGTATCGCCAACCGCGTGCACAGCATCGCCTCGCTGCTCTCGGAAAATATCGAAAAGCTGGGGTTCAAACAAATAAACGATAACTTTTTCGATACCATCAAAATTCAGAGATGAATTTCCGCTATTTCGAAACCGGCGAAGTGGGTATCAGTATCGACGAAACTACCAACCTCGACGATATTAACTGGATTCTCGAAGTGTTTGCCAAGGCAAACAACCGCAATTTAATTACCATTACCGAAGTACCCGACAACACCACGTTGGGACAAAAATATTTGCGTACCTCGTCGTACCTTGGGGCCGAAGTATTTAGTAAATATCGTTCCGAAACCGAAATGTTGCGGTATATTAAAAAACTCGAACGGCGCGATATTTCGCTTACCCATTCGATGATTCCACTCGGTTCGTGCACCATGAAACTGAATGCGGCAACCGAAATGCTGCCACTCAGTTGGATCGAATTTAATGGCATTCACCCGTTTGTGCCGTTCGATCAGGCGGCCGGTTACCACGAAATGTTTAAGGAGCTGCGTCGCGATTTGGCCGAAATTACCGGCTTTGCCGATGTGAGTCTGCAACCCAACTCGGGTGCTGCCGGCGAATTGGCAGGGCTTATGGTTATTCGCGAATATCACCTCAGCCGTGGCGATGTGCAACGCAATGTAGTGCTTATTCCGGCCAGTGCGCATGGTACCAACCCGGCCAGTGCCGTTATGGCAGGCATGAAGGTGGTGGTGGTGGCCTGCGACGATATGGGCAATATCAGTATCGACGATCTAAAGGCAAAAATAGCCGCCAATCTCAACCATCTTTCGGCGCTTATGATCACCTATCCTTCTACCCATGGGGTGTACGAAGAGGGTGTGCGCGAAATGTGCCGGCTTATACACGATGCCGGCGGTCAGGTGTATATGGATGGGGCGAATATGAATGCTCAGGTGGGTATTACCAATCCGGCAAACATCGGGGCCGATGTATGTCACCTCAATCTGCATAAAACGTTTGCCATCCCTCACGGAGGTGGTGGTCCGGGTGTAGGGCCTATTTGTGTGGCCCGTCATTTGGTGAAATTCCTGCCCGGGCATCCCGTGGTGGATAATAACCGTGCCGGAAAACCGGTGGCTGCTGCACCGTGGGGTAGTGCCAGCGTGTTGCCGATTACTTACGGCTATATCAAAATGCTGGGTGCC
>QKHT01000071.1 GCA_003249935.1 Bacteroidota bacterium | reverse complement strand
TTATCGGCCATGTATAGCACAATGGTATTGTCCAGCAAGTTTTGTTTTTTAAGTGTTGCAATAATATCGCCCACCCGTTTATCGAGATGCGAAACAAGGGCGTAATAGTCGGCAAGCGACGATTTTATTAATTCGGGAGTGCGCGGCCAGGGCCCGAGCATTTCGTCACGGATATCCAACTGTTCGAATGCAAACGGATGGGTAGGCATAAAATTGCCGGGCAACGGAATCGTCGCATCCGGATACATGCCTACATAGTCGGTACGCGGCGATCGCGGGTCGTGAGGCGCAGTGAAGGCGACATAGCAAAAAAACGGGTTTTGTTTTGAACCGGTGGCATAACCATTCAGGTATTCGATGGCGGCATCGGCAAACAAATCGGTAGAGTACGATTTAAAAACCGGTTTCGAAAGCTTACCCGATGGCAATAGTTCCTGCGTAGGCACATTGAAATGGTCGCACATCCCTCCAATAAATACATTCTTGCCTTTTTGAAAGACCTGTGGAAATACTTTCTCTCCATCCAAACAATGAAACTTGCCGGTCCCAAATGTTTCGTAACCAAACCCGCTGAAATATTTCGGCATAGTCATTACGCCATCGAGTTTGTCGTACACGTTAAACAGGCTTTTGCCACTCAGCAGCATCGAACGGCTGGGCGCACAAATGGCGCCATGGTGCCCACCCATAATGTAATTATTGGTGAACCGTACACCTTCGGCCGCAATGGCATCGATATTGGGCGTTTTAATGTACCCGTTGCCCGAGCAGCCCAGGGCATCGGCCCGTTGATCGTCGGCCAAAATTATTAACACATTGGGTTTGCTTTTTTTTGCCTCGGCATACTGAATAGAGAAAAGGGATGACCCAATGGCCATCCCCAAAATGCATTTCCCTATTTCAAAATTTGAAATATGTTTCATGTTATTTTGTTTTTACAACTATTTCGGCTGATTTTAACCCCTTCGACTTCGCCGAGAGTTTTATTTCGCCGGCTTTGTCGGTTGAACGAAGGATTGCCAATGCCAATCCGTTGAAAGCCTTGCGGTAGCTGGCCTGAAACGGCTCGGTCGATGCAGCATTACCATTATCCACACCCACAATTTCGCCTGCACCCTTTACCGAAAACTCAATCATGTTATCGGCTACCGGGCACATATTACCGTTTTTATCAACCACAGATACCTTTACATACGCAAGATCGCGACCATCGGCCGCAATTTGCGAACGATCCACCGATAACAATACTTTGGCCGGTGCTCCCGCAGTGGTTATCTGCTCTTCCAAAACCGCTTTGCCACCTTTGTAGCCCACAACTTTCAGTGTACCGGGTTGGTAAGGCACTTGCCACGACAAACGATATTTCGATTTGAAGGTCTTTGGTTCATACCTTAAAAAATCTACAATAATTTCGGTATAATCTTTCCCTTTTATACGTTTACCCAACGATTTACCATTGAGGAAAAGTTCGGCTTCGTCGCAATTGGTATAGCAATATACCGGAATCTCTTGGCCTTCCATGCCTTTCCAGTTCCAATGCGGCAACAGATGAATCATTGGTTTGGTTGTCCAGTGGCTCTGGTACAAATAGAAGCGGTCTTTGGGGAACCCGGCCAAATCCACGGCACCAAAATACGAACTACGCGATGGCCAATCCGAATTCCAGTGACCGTTTGTCGAATTATCCTTGCCGCCATAAGGGGTTGGTTCACCCAAATAATCGAAACCGGTCCAGATAAATTCGCCCATTACAAACGGGTTCTGCTCCTGAAAATAGAATTCAATATCCGGTGGGTAAGCCCATGGTGGGCCAATAAGATCGTAACTTGTAACTTGTAACGATTCGTGAGTTTGGTATTTCGTTATCGGCAAATGGTATACCCCACGGCTGGATGTACAGCTCGATGTTTCGGAACCTACCAACGGCACATCAGGGTAGTTGGTGCGTATTTCGCTGTAGTTGGCCGGTTTGTAGTTGTGCCCCGAAATATCCACTTGTTGCGACATGTTGTTATCCAAGGGCGCCGGGTAATTATTGAACCCCGCAGTTGTTGGCCGCGTGGGGTCGATCTGTTTACAATATTCCGACAACATTTTAGCGACTTTCCAACCATTCTTTTTATCGGCTTGTTCAATTATTTCGTTGCCAATACTCCACATAATAACCGACGGGTGGTTACGGTCGCGGCGCACCATATCTTTAATGTCGCGTTCGCACCACTCATCAAAATACAGGTTGTAACCATTTTCCACTTTTGCCATTTTCCATACGTCAAAGGCTTCGTCGAGAACCACAAACCCCATTTCGTCGCACAAATCCAGAAATTCCGACGATGGCGGATTATGACTTGTACGAATGGCGTTAACGCCCATATCTTTCATAATTTGAAGCTTACGTTCGTCGGCACGACGATATACAGCGGCACCCAATGCGCCATTGTCGTGGTGAAGACACACGCCGTTAAAACGCACTTTACGCCCGTTAAGGTAAAAACCCCCGGTGTCGAATTTTATGGTTCTGAACCCAAAACGCGAGGTATAGGTATCGAGCACGCGACCACCTGATGATACGGTAGTTATCGCTTTATAAAGATTTGGTGTTTCGATATCCCAACGCTTAGGATTGGCAATATTGCAGTACAAAAGTGATTTTGCCGATTTTTGAGGTTCAATACTCAAGGTTTCGTCGATTGAACCCACCGATTCACCATTGGGCGAAAAGTACTCGTGTTTCACCACCACCGTTTCGGTTTTATTGCCGGTGTTGTTTATCGTTGTTTCGTTCTGAACCACCCCCTTGGCATCGGTAACCGTAGGCGTGGTAAGGTACGTACCCCAATGTGCCACATGTACCGGCTCATCGATTTTTAACCAAACCGACCGGTATATCCCGGCTCCGGGATACCACCGCGACGAAAGATCCTTTGGTGTAAGTTTTACGGCAATAACGTTTTGCGAACCGTCGAATTTTAATTGTTTGGTGATATCAAATTCAAAACCGATATAGCCATACGGTCTGTTACCAACCAATACGCCGTTTACCCAAACATGCGCATCGTACATGGCACCCTCGAATTCGATCCGTACGGTTTTACCCTTGTCGGCTGCATCGAGTGCAAAATGTTTACGATACCAGCCGGTGCCATGAAACGGTAACCCGCCGCAACGTGCATTGTACTTAATGTCGAATGGCCCTTCGATGGCCCAATCGTGCGGAAGATTTAATTTCCGCCAGCCCGCATCGTTAAAGTCTGCCTCCTCTGCGCCCGAAGCTTCGTTGTTTAAAAACAACCACGAAGCATTGAAATTCTCGGTTCTGGCAAACCCCGTTTGAGTTGCCAACCCGAAACATGCGAGCATAACCAGTCGCGTAATAACCCTAAAGCGTTTTCTCATTTTTGTTTGATATAAACTA
>QKHT01000228.1 GCA_003249935.1 Bacteroidota bacterium | reverse complement strand
CGCCACGAGCGTAAAAACCGATGTGCCGATTGCTGCCTCGGAATGGGTTTTGCCCACAAATGTGGTGTTTAAGGAAGTTGATTTGGAAAACCCGGATGTTGAAGGCGACCAAGGTGGTTCTCCGACAAATAGTGAAAAAGAAGACATCGAAATAGCCAAGCAACAGTTGAAGGGATTATTAAAGGGATTGGGGAAATAAATAACACAATAAATAACTAACAATGAGAAATCTATTTTTAAGTTTAATGATGCTGTGCGGCATGATGCTGCAAGCAGTAACGATTTTAAAGCCGGGTGATGTGGCTTTTGTGCAGGTGAATTACGCCACCAATTCGTTTGATTTTGTGCCGTTGGTAAATCTTGAAACTGGTACAAAAATCATGTTTACCGATTACAGCTATTCGGCAAAGGATCATAAATTGGTGAATCGCCTCGAAGGTAAAGTAACCGGATATGAACTGATTGCCACTTATACGGTAACCGACCCTGTGGCCGCCGGAACCGTTATCCAGTCGAAAGGGAATGCGGCATTCAATTCATCGTCGTTTAACTTTATGAATTGGGGTAGCATATATAAAGGCGAAACGCTTATTGCATTTCAGGTAAACGGATTGGATACCTCCTACCTCGCCGCGTTGGGTTGGATGAGTGCCAATAATTTTGTGTCGAATTTGGATGCCGGCACTTCCGACATACCGCCGGGTTTGTCGTTTGCCGATTATACGGTAGTGCAACTCGACTCGGTAATGACACCGGGGATACACTCAGCCATGGCCAAAAATTTTAAGTACAGTACATATAATGGGTTGGAAGGCACTGCGAAAAGTATTCGGCGGCTCTTGTCGACTACCAGTAACTTTTATACTTACGATGAATCGAACACTATTGTCGAAGGGCCTTTCAAAATTCTTCCTCCCGATAACAGTTCGCCGGTTTTGTTGAAATCGGTTCCTGCCCAAAACAAAATTGATGTATCGGTTACTGGTGGTGTAGATTTAGTTTTTAATGAACCGGTTGTGCGAAAAAAAATAATTACCGTGCGTGAATTGCCATCGGATGCAACGACTTATATTGGCGACAACGAAATGACTATTAGTGGTTCATCGGTTTCTATTCCGCTGGCTTTTATGCTTAAAAACAGTAAAAACTACAGGATCGAGATTCCGCAAGGGGCCTTTACTGATTTGGATGGAAACCCATGGCCCGTGATTAATGATACCGTGTTTTCGTTTGCCACTAGTGCGAAACGAAGCAATATACCATTGAATTTTTGGAATGGAACCGGCGCAACGATGCGTTGGACCACGTTAAATGTAATTGTTGGTACATGGGATACTTATCTCAATGGTTATTGGTCGTTTACCGTAAATGGACTGCCGATGCGATGGTATAAAACAGAATGGGTGGAAAGTGCCGATAAAATGCCGGTGGCCGATCCATCGGCTAGATTGTATGTATATAACCCCGAGGTTAATAGCCGTTTGGTTGTTGATTTGTCGGCTATGACAAACACTGTAACAGCTTTAACTGGTGAAATTTACGATAATGGGTGTAATATCGTGACGCAGGTTTATAGTGGCGGACATGTTGTGGCGTCGAAAACTATTGAGCGTTCTAATTTTTCGCCATATTCGCATAACGAGCAAATGTATAGTAAGTTGTTTCTCGCAAATGAAAACCTTGTAAAGCTCGATTCCGTGGTTATTGGCAGTGCCGAAGGTGCAATATTTAGCCTGAATTTTGAAATTATTGATATTGCCGCGCCAACAGTAGAGCTTGGTTCAGCCAAAATTTTATGCGAAGGCGATTCGGTTAAACTTGATGCCGGTTTTACACCTGGCGCTGTATATAGCTGGAATACTGGTGCTACTTCGCAAAGCATTTTTGCCAAAACTACCGGTACTTACTCAGTGACTGTGAAAAATACTTTGGGCGAAGCCACCGACCATGTGATTGTAACCGTGAGCAATAGCTTTACAACATTGCTGCATGGCGACACGATAAAGGCATGTTTGGGTGATACTGTGCTGTTGAATGCCGGCGATGCTGCATTGAACTATTTGTGGTTAGGCGATGGATTGGATCAGGTAAGTTCGAATACAAAAAAAGTAACACAAACTGGTTGGTACAAAGTGGGCGTAACCAATGGCGGTTGCTGGAAAATGGATTCGGCTTACGTGGAGTTTGCCTGGTCGCGACTTAATATTTATGCTTATCAGGGAGGCATGTGGGGCTTTTCGGATTGCGATGGTATATTGTATAAAAAAAATAGTGCCGGTAAATTTGTGCCATTTATTACAAGAACCATGAGCGGAAATATGATCATGTTAGATACTATTCCCGCAGGTGAATATATTTTTAAAGCCCATTTTACAAAGTTTACCTTTATTGGTTCAAACCCATTTCAGGATACATACCACGACGGCAATACCGAATGGGCTAAAGTAACGCCTTTCCGATTAACGTGTAATATCGACAGTTCTATTGGGTTTTTAATGAAAGGTGCACCGATGAGTTTCGACTTCAACGGTTCTGCCGCTATTTCTGGAAAAATACAACTTAAGCCTGCTTTAAAAAGTGTTGCCATGCACGCGGGTTCAACCCAAATAAATGTGGTTACAGATTGTGATACAAAAATATTGCTTTATAGCAACGGCGATCTTATTGCAACAACCTGTCCCGATGCCACAGGATTTTTTGAATTTGCGAATTTGCCGGCGGGGAATTATACGGTTTCGGTAGAACGGACTGGTTTTGGCGTTTCGCAGCCTTACCAAGTGTCGGTTGTTGCAGGGCAGTCGGTCTCGAACAACGATTTTGTAATCGACCCTGTAACTTTTATGGTTGAACCGGCCGTGATTACTTCGGTATTAAAGACTGAGTCTGGTGAGGTGTCGGTATATCCGAATCCGGCAGTCGATCGTATTTGGGTGGCGTTGAATTCGGCATTCGATGGGCCGGCCAATGTCGAAATTGTGGATGCATTGGGTCGGGTATTGTTTGCTGCAAAGATGGATGCCAATGGACGTACATCATTCGACGTGCAAGGTTTGCAGGGTTTGTATGTAGTAAAAGTAAGTTCTTTAGATCAAACGCTGATTCGTAAATTATTGGTTAAGTAAGTGTTAAAGTAAGGATTAGCGAAAAGACCGCTCCGAATTGTCGGAGCGGTCTTTGTTTTTGGTTCAATCTACATGCGCTACAATAACCACATAGTTTTTGCCCTGTTTCTTTGCACATTTAGGGCAAGTGGTGTACCATAAATATGTTTTTTTGATGAAAAAGTTGTGTTTTGTGGCATATTTTGCAAAATCGGCCATCCATTTGTTAATATTGTTAAAGCTGCCTTCATAAACTTTACATAGATATTTTCCATTCATCATAATGAGCCTGTTGGTTGGAATTGGTTTATTGACAGCTAAA
>QKHT01000098.1 GCA_003249935.1 Bacteroidota bacterium | reverse complement strand
TTGGGCATAATCGGGTATTTCCAAATCTTTGGCGTTGGACATTATTACTTCCGAAGTGTCGGTATGGCCGTTATATTCCAATATAACCCTGTATTTGGTCGAAAGCAGTGCTTCGCCGGGGGCTGTTGGCCAGTGGTAAGTTTTGACTGTTTGGGCATGTACCCCAAATGACGCCAGTGTAAATAGTGCACAGAGTGCTTTGTTGATGAGATGTTTCATTGAATTGATGATAAAATATTCTGTTTCGTTCTAAAAGTTCAAAATACGCAGTATACATCATTAACCTGATGTCTACTGATTTTACTCAAATACTATTTTATAATTGTGGCTTTGTTTTGCGGATGTAACTGTTATTATATAAGTGCCACAAGGCAAGTTATTGCGTTTTAGTGTATAAACCGAAGCCGTTGTTTTTCCGGTCCAAACCTCTTTACCTTGCAGGTTCCTCAGTATGAGCGACGAATTTCCGGTTAACCCATTAATGGTTAGCTGGTCTTTTGCCGGATTAGGATAAATACCTGGCACAACTTTCACTACTTCGTCAATGCCTGTAAATATGCCCCGGTTTTCTATTGAAAAAGTTTCGGCTGAACCTACCGTGGCACTGGCTGCATACAACGGCATGGCCGGGCCACAATTGGGTTCGGCCCGAAGATACCGTTTCATGGTTTTAGAGTAGAGTGCAAATTTCCCTTCGCCCAAATCAACCCATATAAATCGTGCATCGTCGGTAATGGTTATGCTTGTGGCATCGCCCCGTTTGGTGTCGGGCAGGGTGTAAATGTATCCGTACCGTTTGGTGTCGGCCTTTACATAATAGCCATTACCTGCTTTTAATGCTACATAACCATTACCTGCATCCATTACGGTAAATGCATTGGTTGTATCTGTTGTGTTGGCACACAATGGCGAGAAACTTACCGGCAAGCCTGCATCAGCCTGTACCACTTTGTTGTTGTTTGCCGTGAACCATATTTTACGTCCGGTTGGTGCTAAACCTGCTACTGGTGCTGGGGCCGCATCGGGCAACGAAAAGAAAGTAATGGTGTGCAACAATACCGCGTTGTTATAGTCGAAAAAGTTACCATCGTTAATATTGTCGATATGATTGCTGCCAATCATCAGGTTGTCGAAATGGAGAAAGCGGAAATAGGACTTCTGGTTATTCGTCGTATTCTGGTCGCCCCATATCACGTTTTTCGATCGCGAAGGGGTATGAATATTGATATTTCGGTAGGTTTTATCCTCAAAAATGCTTGTCGTATTGGTCGATGCAAAGGCTTCTTCCCATATTCGTAGCTGAAATACAATATTTTCTTCGCCCCATACATCAAAGCTATCTACCATACCGCCATTGTGGTAAGTAAGCTGGCCGAGTTTTAGTCTGGTATCGAATACGCCATGGTTTTTACCATAACCTGCGCCATTGCCACGGTCCGATGCTAAGGCAATGTGGTTCGTTATTACCGGTTTTACATCGTATGCCGTTGTTATGCCCCAACCATACTGAAAGGTTGTGCCGTTATGCAGAATAGTAGATGTACAATGATCCATGGTGTAGTTGAGGTGTACGTAGGTAATATCGTCGTCGTTTACAAGCAGGCAGCCCTTGTAGGCTGTTTTCGAACCATTGCCAATCTGGTAGGTTCCGCCGCCATAACCCACATCTTTGTGGTTTACAATGCTGGCATTACCGCCATCGTTTACGGTGCCCATGCGGCCACCAATGTTGGTGAACCCTTCGAATACAGTCGGCTGACTGTAATTGCAGTAAAAGCCCACGCGCCCTTCCCAGCTTGTTGGGTTCTTGCCCCACGGATTGCCATCGGTACAATCAATGGTCGACCAAGGTGTGCGCCCTGCCGATGAGTATTCGTAGTTATCTGTTACAGCGATATCGTTATAAATATCGTACATCTCGTCGCTGTATATGGCTCGGCCATAAACCTTTACAGCGTAGGTCTGGTTGTTGAAAATGTATCCGCCATGAATGTAGGCATCGCCGGGGGCATAGAGCTCACGACAAGTCGCATTTCCACCGCCGGTTCCGAAAAACCGGTAGTTGTTATTTGGCAGGTGTATGCCCGCACCATAAACGACTAATGCGCCGCCGTTAAAAGTTTTTATTTGGTTTTGTGGGGCCGAAGCCGGTGCAATTTGTATCGGATTGACAAATATATAGAGTGGGGCTTCGAACGAATTGAGACTGCGGCCACTTTGTGCAGCCCATGCCGATTTGTTTATGCATACCCGATAATGGCGGGTAAAATTGGTCGCACCGGGTAACGTAATGTCCAGCGTGTAATCGTCGACCTTTGCTACCTTGATTGGTGCCGGATGTATCTGCAGGTCGTTAATGTTTATCGGCCCCTGATAAGTGCCTGTTTTCAACAATGTAATGCGCACTACCACATTTTCCGATGCGTCGAAATTACTCCAGTGAATGCTGTGTAGTTTTTTCGCGGTGCCGGATGAAGGTCCGTATTCATGGTAGCCGTATGGCCGGTGACCTGCACTGTGTGCGGGGTCGTCTTGTGCTTTGTTGTTGCGTATTTGTGGTCGCGTTTCGTAAACCGGCGAAATCAGTTTGTTGGTATCCGAAGCAGTTCTTACCTCCACACTGTACATCGTGGAAAGGCGTGTCGCTTTGCCTTTTGATGGATCAGCCGGGCACTGATTCTGAATCATGCCAAACGTAATGCCGTTCATCGTGGTGTCTTTCGGGTTTCTGATACCCGGCACCTCGGGGTATACTTCGAGTCGGGAGCCTGTTCCGGGTAAACGTACCGATGCAGAAGGAGCCGATCTTTCGCTGTTTCGTGCCGCAATCACGCGGTACGTGGCCGATTCTGTCGGGTTGAGTCCTGTGAGTTTAATTTCGGTGATATTGGTATTCAAAGTAGTGGCTTCAGTCCATTCGCCGCTGTCGGTTTTACGCTCTACCACAAAGCCTGTTTCATCGCTGCTGTTATCGGTCCAATACAGTGTGGCTTCGGTTAGTGCTGCATTGCGCAAATAGTAAAGGTCGCTTGGTGCCGAAACGGTTTGGGCCGAAGCTGCAACAGCCAGACATGTGGCTACTGTGAAAAAGTATTTACGGAGATTATTCATTGTTTGTTTTTTATTTTTTGGCTGAACCGGCAAAAAAACGGGCGTTCGTAATTTTGATGTTTTGGTCCGATATTAAATATACATCGTGTTTGCCGTTGGCTGCGCGTACCGATGTCTCGCTTTTTCCTGCACCATTGATGCAAACGGTCCCCACAAGCGGCCCGTCCGGTTTGTCGAGACGAATCTCTGCTTTGGCTACTTTCGATACCTTTTTGGCGTACAACCCGAAATAGTAATAGCCGGTGCCGAGTTCTACATCTTTAAACAGAGTAACGTTCTTTTTGGTTGAACCACTTAGATTTATCTCGTACGGTT
>QKHT01000164.1 GCA_003249935.1 Bacteroidota bacterium | reverse complement strand
TTATATGTTTTTTTGTGTTTTAAGAGTTCGGATTTTCAATTATTTTGGGTGAACCGCAAAAAAAAACATTCGGATACTTTGGCGTATCCGAATGTTTTTGCTCTGTTAATTTAAAAATATGCCGAATCTAAAACCAATAAGAGGTAAAAATCCTGAGTATCCCGGATCGAAAATGGTTTCGCCCCAGTATTCCGAGCTGTTTTTTTGTGCGTCGTAATCGCTGAGCCTGAATCCCCAACCTGCATAGGCATCTAAAAAGATGGTGTTTTCGTAAACGCGTTGGTATCCCACAAGCAAATCGTAACCCCCTTTAAAAAAGCGTTTCGATTGTGTTTGCGGGTAGTTTGGGTCGTTAAAACTGTTGGCATACATTTGTTTCGGTAGGCCATCTTCGGTGTAGCTGATAAAGTAGCTGCTGTTGGTATAAGTGGCTTTTGTCGATTGCAACACCAATCCTGCACCAAGGTAAAAACCGGTGGGTTGAACCAGCTTCGAAGGGAAATAGCGATAGTTTATATTTACGCCAAAGCCCGAAAAATCGGTGTTTTCTGTGTAAAACACATCGGTATTTTTGGCATAATAGGCTTGTGGACCTATGGTGAGATAGTGTTGTGGTTTAAGTTTAATATCAAAGTCGACGCGCATGCCACCGTATATCGAGTATTGAGGCATAAGGCCGATTGCAAATTTGTAATCCCTTTTGTTAGGTTCTTCTGTTTGTGCTTTTGTCGCCAAATTTGCACACAATGCAAAGGCGATAAATAACTTCAACTTAAATTTCATATTTCGTTAAATTAATTGGTGTATATTTTACTTAGTTCACTTATTGTCAATCCGTTCGATTGGTATTGTGTTATGCCTCTGTTGCCTGTAATAATCAGGTTCGAACCGGTAGAAATCACGTCCCATGCGTCAGGGGTGTAAAAGCTACTCACTTTTTTCAGTGTAGGCGTATTGCTGGCATCAAATACTTTTAACGAATCGCCGTCGCAAACAAAGAGCAGGTCGCCATCAATAGCCAGCCCTTTGGGCGAGTTCATTTTTACCACATTTGATGCCGTGGATTTTAGGTTTGCCGGGTCGGCAATATCAATCACATGGAGTTCGTTTACACTGCGGTTACAGCGTAAACCATCACTCCTAAGCGTAACATAAGCGTAATGTCCCTGAGCAACTACCGGATCGCAACTTACAATATGCTGGTACATCGAAAGGTATTTTGGTTGTTCGCGGTTGGTAATATCGAAAAGATACATGCCTGTGGTTGAACCAAGAAACAGCGTATTGCCAAGTGGAAAGATGGTTTCCATGTTGCCGTCGACATACAGTTGCGATGTTTGTGTAAGCGTTCCTGTCGCCCCAATTCGTAATCCGCTCAAATACTGATTGCTAAGGGTGTACAGATGGTCGCCTGCAATGGTGAACCTGGCCGTACTGCCGCCTTTGCCGGAGCCTTCGGATGAGGTGTAATCCATGCCGCTGTCGGGGTAGCTAAAGTTGATATCACTGCAACCAGCGGCTATTACAAGTAAGAATGCCCCAATTGCACTATTTATTAAGTTGGTTTTCATTGCATTATTTGTTTTTTCCATTCAACAATTATGAGGTTGCCTTCGCGGTTATAACGGTTGTATTCCGATGGAATGTAGCCAAATTCGGGATGAACCGGTTCGGGAAAGAACTCGCGTTTACGATCAATAACCGATGGTTTTGTGATATCGGCAATGTCGATCGATATTAAATCGACCGAATTGTCGGCAAAGAGGGCATGGTTTTTTATGGCCAGATCGGCAATGCCGGGAATGACCAGAAACCCGGCTTTAACAGGCAAAGCAGCATTTCGGTTGTCTATGACGTGTATGCCCCGATACTTTTCTACCACGTAAAGGGTGTCGCCTTTTACGTAAATTTTTCCGGGGTTTACCAATGCCACCGGGGTGGTCCATTTTACGGCTTTTTCTAAATCGGTTCTTGACATAAAAACCGGATAATACCCCATATCGGGGTAATAGCTTGTGGAAAGCAGGGGCACGAGAAGGGCTGCCCAAAGCCATTTTTTTAATTTCATAATCGTTATATTTTTTGTTGTTTGGTGTTTTAGAATAAACGTTTGCTACCCCCGATTTCGTAGCCCAGCTTCAGACTAAAATACGACGGGTCGAAGGTGCGTTTTTGCAGAATATTCCATTCGCCGCCGATGCGAAAATGGTTAATGTTGGTGCCAATTCTGAAATAAATGCCTGCCGAAGTTTGCGAATCGGTTTGGTTTATGATCAGATTTGTTTGTTTGTATTTGGTTGCATATATTGCTAATCCACCGCCCAGATAGGGCCTTATACGACCTGTAGACAGGTAGTACTCGCCACCCAACCCTAAAGAAAAGGTTCGGCCCGAAATATCCATTCCGTTTTTGTAAATGGCATCGTTAAGGTATAGCTTGGCTCTATCTTGTGTTTCGATGTTGATGTCGATAAAATCGGCCTTATCGAAGGTGAGAAACTCTAAACGCATGCCGAGTGCAAAATGATCCGAAATGTTGTATTTCGGTTCGATATAAGGCACAAGTGCCATCCCACCAATGCCTTGTTTGCTAAGTTCGCTCCAGAATAAGCCGGTTTCGACCTTAAACGGCTTGTAATGCTGACCAACTGCGGGAAGTACAGTAACCAAAACCAAAATCAGTAGTGTTTTTCTCATACGGTTTAGTTTATGGTTACGTTAATAATCGATTGCGGATAGATGGACTCGGTAAGCATTTCGGCCGTGGTTTTTGTGGGTGTCGAGGACATATTGTGGTCAAACAGATATTCGACAATGGCCTGTGCGCTATATCCTGTTGACGTAAAGTTAAATGCCATATCGTTGTACGAATAAAATGCAATACCGGCCAGGCTGTTCGATAATGGCATGGTTATTTTATCCGATGGTTCAACGGGGTTCGGTTCATTAATAAACCCAATGGCATAAATCCCTTTTTCCATGAAAGAAAACCCCAATTTTGCTTCTGTATTGTTTTCGGGATAGCCGTAGAACAGTGCCACCGTACCGTTGGCATTGGTCTCTGCCAAACGGCCTTTTGTAACGGTAATTTTCGGGAGATAATTGGCGTTGGTTACGGCATTGCGTATTTTTAAACGAACCACACCTGTTGTCCGCCCGTTTGAATCGACGGCAATGCGTTTGGCCGTAATTAAATCGGTAAAGGCCGAATCCGAAGCATTTATTTCAATCCAGAGTGTATCGTTGGTGGTTATTGATTGGCTTTCGGGTTTTACCGTGGCATTAATGCGGAAAATATAGCTGTTTTTGGCACTTTGCTGTTGGCCTTCCATCGCCAAATCTTCGTTATCGGCCATATTGCATGCAGCCAAAAGTAAAAGCGATATAAGCAGTATTTTGTTTGTTGTTTTCATAATTTAATAGATATAAATATTGCCAAATTCCGATTTGATAACGATCTCTCCTTTCGGGCTGGCCGAAGTGTATTGCAAAGATTCTTTTGTTGGTGATTTTTGCAGTTTTGAACCTGCGATTTCCTGTGCGTCTATTTTGCCCGATCGGGCAGAAATAGTGTAGTTGTACGCTTTTTTTTCTTTGTCGAAAATAGTAAAGTCTGTGTTGTCGCTTGTTGCATTGAGCGCAAATCCGGCCGTAGGCAGGTTAATAATGGCCGAACCCATTCGTGTGTTTGCAGCGATACGGCCTGTAAGGTTTTTTGTGCGTATTTTGCAGTTGTTGGCTTCGATTGAACCATCGAGCCGGCAATCGTTTATGCTGAGTTCGCCGCGTTTCATCGTAATTTCGGCGCGACAAGCGGCATCGGATAGGGTTAAGTTTCCATATTCTATATCAGTGCTAATACTGGTACCAATAGCGGCGATGGTAATATCGCCAAGTCTGTTTTTTATTTTCAGATGGCAATTGGCCGGAAGTTCAACCGTAATATCGTTGTTAAGGAGACTCGTAATGCTGCTTTTGCCCTGTGGTATAGAGATAAATGCACGAATAAGTATTCGTTCGCGACTTGTAAATTCGGTATATTTTAGTACCGATAAGTCGTTGTTGCATTGTTGTTCGTTGTTGCCTCGTGCTGTTTGGGTTACTTTTACCAAAATAGTATTGCCCTTGGACTGAACCACATTGATTGTGGCTTTTTCGGCATCTATCTCAAAAAGCATTTCGCGCGGCGCGGTAAAGGTTTTGTTCACCGTTTTGGTGGCCGAATACTTCTGAGCATAGCCTGTATTGCCAAAATACAGCCAGGCAATAGGGAGTAAAACGATATATAAAACCCTTTTTGTCATTTGTTTATATATTGTTTGAGTTGTTTGCCGCTGAGACCGAAACCTATGTTTATTTTTATAAACGGCGATAAGGTGGTGTGGTCTTTTGCTTCGTCGTAAGCCGCCAATCTCATACCCGATAAAAATTCGATATAACCTACATCCTTAATTCTCCGCTGAATACCGTATCCGGCGTACAATTGCCATATTTGCCAATTCTTTTGAGTGAGCGGATTGCGATACTGCTTCGCGTTTTTAAGTAAATATTCGTAGTAATCGGCATTGTCCGAGGTGGTTAATCCAACGCCTGCGAAAAAGTGATTGCCCGAAAATCCCTTTATTTCCCGTCCTAATGCTTCGCGACGCGCTGTGTTATGGTAATATTTCAGCGTTACTTGCGACTGTATCGTTGTGTTAAACCCGCGTGACATGTTCCAGTCGAACGTACGTAACACTATCGATGGTTCAACCGAAAAATTTTTAAACAGCACGTGTTCAACCACCAACGATGGATGCAGTAACCCCCAATCCACTGCGTTTACTTTCCATAATGTACTGATTGGTGTTTTGTACTGAACCAGCTCTTTAACCATTTGGTCGTAATTGTTTTCGGCCGTTGGTATTGTGTCGGTTTTTTCAACCGAAACCTGACCGAAAAGAGCCGTGTAAGTTGCTATCCAAAAGGCAATAAGTATTATTTGTCGGGTCATATTTACAGAAAGAGTTTTAATATTTTGTGCTGAATATCGTCGATATCGCTGTTTATCTGATGTTCGTATTGCTTAATGCGTGCATCGGGCATTTGTAGCGACATCTTTTGCAAATTGTTGCGCTCGGTTGTTAAATTTTCGAGCAGATTCTTGAGATGGACATAATCGGGCGAGGCGCAAATTTCGGGAAACTGTGCGCAGTTTTGTTGCAATAGCACTATTTCGTTTTGGGATGAACCTCCGTTTTCTGTTTTAGAGGCTTTCCCGAAGTACAGTGCTGTGCCAAGTGCCGCAAGCAATGCCACCGATGCGGCTGCCTGCCATATTCCCGGGTTGAACCGCCTTGGTGCTTTTTGTGGCAATTGGGTCGAAATTTTGTGCCATAGTGCATCGTCGGCTACATGTGTTGGCAATTTCTGATTCAATGTAACATTGGCATCTGATAATTGCGACTCAATAGCCGTCCAAAGTGCCGGGCTGGCCTTGTGAACCGGCAATTTTAATGCGGCTGTTTCGAAATTTGTTTTGTTGGTTTTACGCATTGTGTTCAATGTTTTTGCCAAGAATCGTTTTTAATTTTGTTTTTGCACGGGCCAGTTGCGATTTCGAAGTACCTTCGCTTATGCCCATTAATTCGGCCACTTCGCGGTGTTTATAGCCTTCAACTTCTATCAGAAGCAACACCGTTCTGTATCCTTCGTCGAGTTTTAGAATGGCTTTTTCGAGCATCTCTCCGGTAAGTGTGTCGTCGAACCACACCGGTTCGCTATCGGCTGCTTCGATGTCGAGGAAGTGGATTTGCCGCCGGATCCGTTCCAGCCCGGTGCGAATAAAAATTGTTTTCATCCAGGCTCCCAACGACGATTCGCTGCGGAAACTCTCCAAGGCATGATAAACCTTTATAAAGCCTTCCTGGAGCGCATCTTCGGCATCCTGCTTATTCCCTGTAATTCTGAACAAAGTTGTAAACATGGCATCTTTGTATTGCATAAACAGTTGTTTCTGTGCCACAATATTCCCCTTGCGGCACTGCTCTACCAACTGTTGTTCCTGCATTTTTTCGTGTTTAATACTTTGCATTACGTGTTCAAAGAGTATTTAGAAGCTGTATTGGTTGCATCGGCTCTTTATTTTGTAAAAATAGTCGTTTTATGCTTGTTTTAAAATGGTATCTAACAGGCAATACAGCAGTATATTATGCTTTGGCTTTTTACATTGCCTTATATTTTTAACCCTCTATTTTTATTGTTGTAATACAATTTCTGTAACTTCGCCAAATGTTTCGTTGCCGAATGAACGGTTCGGTACAAAAAAAGGTTATATTATACTGCAATCATATGGTTGGTTGCTTTTTTAATCAGGGAAAAAATGAAAATTGGAATATTATCGGCCGGTGGCGATTGCCCCGGTATTAATGCTACAATTCGTGGTGTAGGCAAAACCGCCATTGTAGAGTATGGTATGGAAGTAATTGGAATCAACAATGGCTATAGTGGTCTCATCAATAACGATTTTGTAACGCTCGACGAACAAAGTCTTTCGGGTATTCTTACTTTGGGTGGCACGATACTTGGTACTTCGCGCGAAAAGCCATACAAAAAATCGGAAACTGATGCCGTCGAAGACAAACCGGCATTGATGAAAAAGAATATCGAAGCCCTTGGTTTGGATTGTGTGGTGTGTATTGGAGGTAACGGTACCCAAAAAACAGCAGCTTTAATGGCGGCTCAGGGTATTAATGTAATTGGTATCCCCAAAACAATCGATAACGATGTGTGGGGAACCGATGTGACTTTTGGTTTCGATTCGGCCCTGACTATTGCCACAGAGGCTATTGACCGTTTGCATACAACGGCCAACTCGCATAAGCGGGTAATGGTCATTGAGGTAATGGGCCATACGGCAGGATGGCTTTCGCTATATGCCGGGATGGCTTCCGGTGGCGATGTGATATTAATTCCTGAAATTGAATTCGATCTCGAAATTGTTGCCGCAACTTTGCTCGATCGCGCCAATAAGGGTAAGCCCTATTCGATTGTGGTTGTTGCCGAAGGCGTTAAACTACCCGAAGAGACAAAAAAATCGCCGGCACGGTATGTCGCAAAAAAAATTCAGAAAATTACCGGCCTCGAAACTCGCGAAACCATTCTCGGTTATATACAACGTGGCGGTTCACCCACTGCATTCGACCGCATTCTGGCTACGCAGTTTGGTGGCTACGCAGCCAAACTCATTAGCGAGAATAAGTTTGGTCAAATGGTGGCTATTCAGGGTGGCGAAATAACCTCCTTACCCATTGGCGAAATTAACGGTCGCCTTCGCTTAGTGGATAACATGCATCCGCTTGTTTTGCAGGGCCGGCGCATGGGCGTTTGTTTTGGTGACAAAATAAGGTAAGTGTCAGTTTTTTTTTAAAATTTTCTTTTTTTTGTGTACAATATCTTTTAACGGCCTGCGTTTGTAACCTTAGCTAACTATTAATTATTTTCATGGAGTCCGGATCACCAAGTACCCCGAGATGGATTATTTTTGTACTCGACGTTTTTTTAAGTGTCTTTTCCATCACCTTTGCGTTTATATTAAGGTATAACTTTCAAATACCCGAAGTACAGAGCAATGTGCTGTTTTACAGTGTTATTGTAATGGTGGGATTGCGCAGCATCAGTTTTGCTGTTTCAGGAGTATATGCCGGTATTTTGCGGTATGCAACCCTACGGGACATCGAAAGAATTTTGCTTGTGTTAGTTTTGGGTTCGGTGGGCGGATTTTTAGTGAACCTGCTCACTCAGCGATTTATGCAGGGCCTTTCTCTCATTCCGTTTACAGTACTTTGTATCGATTTTATTTTATTATCGTTGCTTATGGTTTCCAGCCGCATTTTAGCAAAAGGCATCTATTGGAAAATGGTAGCCGGAAACGCCGAGGTGCAAAATGTGGTGGTTTACGGTTCGGGTCAAACCAGTCTTACGGTTAAATTAACCCTCGAAAGAGATAATCGTATGGGGTACAATGTAATCGGGTTTCTTAGCCATCATAAAAAGAGTATTGGTAAAAAGCTCGATGGCGTTTCAGTTCTGGCCCCATCGGCTTTCGAAAGTTTAATCACATCGTCAGACGGGGTGCAAATTCTTATGTTTGCTGCATCGGATGTTGATAGCAAGACAAAAAAAATGCTCATTGATTTGGCACTTTTGCACGATATACGGGTGCTAAATGTACCGCGTGCCGAAGATTGGATCAACGGAAAATTGAGTTTTAATCAGATAAAAGCGGTTAATATCGAAGATTTACTCGAGCGGGCACCCATTTCGCTCGATGTAAAAAATGTAAAGTCACAGGTTCAGGATAAATGCATTTTAGTTACAGGTGCCGCCGGAAGTATCGGCAGCGAAATTGTTCGCCAACTTACCCGGTTCAGCCCAAAACGCATTGTATTGGTCGATCAGGCCGAATCGCCTTTGTACGATATTCAGCTCGAATTATTCGAAGAATATCGCTTTTCGCGTTTCGATATCGAAGTGTGCGATGTAACCAAAAAGGAGCAAATGGAGCGAATTTTCGACGAATATCAGCCTCAATTGGTGTACCATGCTGCGGCCTATAAACACGTGCCCCTGATGGAAAGTCATCCGGCTCAGGCCGTGGAAAATAATGTGCTTGGTACCAAAATTGTGGCCGATTTAGCCTGTAAATACGAAGTGGAACGTTTTGTAATGATAAGTACCGATAAGGCAGTGAATCCAACCAATGTCATGGGTGCAAGTAAACGTATTGCCGAAATTTATGTGCAGTCGTTGAACCGCATTTGCAATACCCGTTTCATCACCACACGGTTTGGTAATGTACTTGGTTCCAGTGGTTCGGTTATTCCACGCTTTCGTAAACAAATTGAGGTGGGGGGGCCAATTACGGTTACACACCCCGAAATCACACGTTATTTTATGACCATACCCGAGGCATGCCAGTTGGTTCTCGAAGCTGGTTCGATGGGGTTGGGTGGCGAAATATTTATTTTTGATATGGGCGAGTCGGTTAAAATTGCCGATTTGGCGCGTAAAATGATTCGCCTGGCTGGTTTTGTTCCCGAAAAGGAGATAAAAATTGAATACACCGGACTTCGTCCCGGCGAAAAGTTATTCGAAGAATTGCTTAATGTAAAGGAAAATACATTACCTACCTATCATTCGCGCATAATGATTGCCAAAGTACGCGAATACGAGCACGATTGGGTGGTAGAAAACCTGAATGCCTTGTTTAAACTGACTGATGAAAATAGTAAACACCCTTTGGTGGCGAAAATGAAAGAGATTGTACCCGAATTTATTAGTCAGAATTCGGAATTTGAAAAGCTCGATCGCAAAGCCAAAGTAGTGTATCTGCAAAAAAAGCAGGCCTAGCACTTTGGTTTATTATGGCTGAACCAAAGCCACAGGGTTCAATCCTGAATTTTATGCAATCTGCGTAAATTCACCAAACTCGCATTTAAATACCTTTCCGGGAAATTTATCTATTACATTAAGATTATGAGTGGCCATGATTACTGTAATGCCTTGTTCTTTAAGGGTGTGCAACAACAGCATTATCGACATCGAAGTCTCGGGGTCGAGGTTGCCGGTTGGTTCGTCGGCCAGAATTAGTTTCGGACTATTGAGTAGTGCTCTGGCAATGACAATACGTTGTTGCTCGCCCCCCGATAATTCATGCGGCATTTTGTATCCCTTATTTGCCATATCTACCTGTGCCAGAACCTCGTTAACACGGTGGTTGATTTTTGTTTTATCTTTCCATTTGGTTGCCTTTAATACAAACTCAAGGTTTTCTTGTACGTTGCGGTCGTGCAAAAGCTGGAAATCCTGAAAAACAATACCAAGTTTGCGGCGCAACAAAGGAATATCCTTTCTTCTTATTTTTACCAAATTGTATCCCAAAACCGTACATACACCTTCGGTAACAGGAAGTTCGGCGTAAATTGTTTTTAATAAACTGCTTTTGCCCGAGCCAACTTTTCCGATAAGATAGATAAAATCGCCGGTTTCCACATTAAATGTTACATGCTTTAAAACAATGTGTTCCAATTGTTTAATTTCGATATTTTGTATTGAAATAAGTTTTTCGCTTTCCATAACTGTAAATTAAAATGTAAAGTTTGAACCATCGCCACCAAATCCTTGTCCGCTAAGCGGGTCGTCGGGAAAATCGGATGCCGGTTTTTGCGCACCGATTGCGCGGGCTGGTTTTCCCGGGTTTATTTTCGAAACGAATGTTTGTTCTCTTCTTCCGTCTTTTTCGGGGTTCAGAAATTTTGCCAATTCGGGTCTGAACCGCAAGGGTACCAAACCTACGGCTCCGTTACGGTGCTTGGCAATTATTATTTCTGCTATGCCAATTAAGTCCTCGCCTTTTGGACCTTCGGTAATGCCATAGTATTCGGGGCGGTGAATAAAGCAGACCATGTCGGCATCCTGCTCTATTGCGCCCGACTCGCGAAGGTCGGCAAGCTGAGGTCGTTTGCCTTCGTATCCGGTACGGTTTTCTACGCCACGGTTTAGCTGCGAAAGGGCAATTACCGGTATATTCAGTTCTTTGGCAAGTGCTTTCAACGAACGCGAAATCATACTCACCTCCTGCTCACGGCTTCCCGGTTTCATGCCCGAAGCGTTCATGAGCTGAAGGTAGTCGATAAAAATTATTTTAATGCCATGTTTGCTGGCTAACCGGCGACATTTGGCTCGCAAGTCGAATACCGATAGTCCGGGCGTATCGTCGACAAATATTTTGGCATTTTCGAGTTTTTTTATTTTTCGGTTCAATTGGGCCCATTCGTAATCGGCCAAATTTCCGCGCTTTATTTTTTCAGCTTCTATTTCGGTTTCGCTTACAATAAGACGTTGAACCAATTGCAGGTTCGACATTTCGAGCGAGAATACGGCCACCGGTACATCGTGGTCTACGGCCATATTGCGGGCCATGCTTAAAATAAAAGCTGTTTTACCCATTGCAGGGCGGGCAGCGATTATGACCAAGTCCGAGGGTTGCCAGCCCGATGTTATGGTGTCGAGACCTTCGAACCCCGACGGTACACCCACGGTATGATCGGGGTTTTTGGCTGCCTCTTCAATTTTTTTAATGGCGTCGGCAAGTAGTACATTAATGCCTTCGACTTCGTTGCCTTTGCTTTGTTGGGAAATCTGGTAAATGCCATTTTCGGCTTCATTCATCAACTCTTCCACGTCGCTCGATTCGTCGTATGCCTTTCGCTGTATGTCAGAGGCCACTCTGATAAGCTCACGCTGGATATATTTTTCGTAAATAATGCGGGCATGAAATTCGATATGTGCCGCAGCGGCAACATTTTCGGTTAAGCGGGCAATGAATACGGGACCGCCAATCTCCTCAAGCGTACCATTACGCCGTAGCATTTGGGTTACGGTAATCATATCGAGCGGTTCCTCTTTAAGAAACAGATCGATAATCGCCTGAAATATTTTTTGGTGAGCCTCTTTGTAAAAACATTCCGGCGTAAGTATTTCGCTGATAGTGGGGTAAGCCTCTTTTTCGAGCATGCAGGCAGCCAGAACAGCTTCTTCGAAATCGAGAGCTTGAGGTGGAATTTTACCTAAACTATTTGGTGTTGTGTCGTTGTTGTAGTTGCCTTGTGCTCTTTTAGCCATTTTTTTAGTTGTGATCCGTATTTATTACCCCTAATTATACTTTGGAAGCGAAAATAACGAATGTATTTTGGTTTTATAACAAAACACGCACTATTTTGTCAGTTTAGTTATTAACATTGTTGGTTGATTAATGATAAATAACAGTTGATTGAGATGATTGGGCAAAAATATTTAAGTGTATTTTTGCAATTTCAATTAATACAAAATATGTTTCACAATATTTCGGGTGAGTTTGCAGCCCTTTTAACGGCATTTCTATGGACGGCGACCGCTTTGGCTTTTGAGTCTGCCGGTAAAATTGTGGGTTCACTGGCGGTGAATATTATCCGGTTGGGTTTTGCTACCATCATTTTGGCAGCTTTTAACTACGTTACGCGGGGTCTGGCTTTTCCTTCAGACGCTACAATGCAATCGTGGATTTATCTTTCGTTATCGGGGCTTGTTGGGTTTGTTATTGGCGATTTGTGTCTTTTTCAGGCTTTTGTAATTATGGGTGCAAGGGTTTCCATGCTTATAATGGCACTGGCCCCTGCATTTACAGCACTTATAGGGTATGTGGTTCTTGGCGAAACGCTCACCATGCAAAGTTTAATTGCCATGTTTATAACACTTGCGGGAATCGCAATGGTCGTGCTGCAAAAAAGTGCCGGAAGCAATAAATCGGCATTTAAAATGGAGACAACCTATCCTGTAAAAGGGTTGCTTTTTGCTTTGGGTGGAGCCATTGGGCAGGCTGGCGGACTTATACTCAGCAAAAAGGGAATGGGCGATTACGATGCTTTTGCAGCCACGCAAATAAGAATCATGGCTGGTGTGGTTGGCTTTTTTGTGGTTATAGCTTTAGTTGGCCGTATCCATTTGGTTCGAACCGCACTTAAAAACTTAATGGCGATGAAACGTATTGCTATTGGTTCTGTAACCGGACCCTTTCTGGGTGTTTCGTTTTCGTTGCTCGCTATACAAAATACCAACGCTTGTTCCTGTATTACTCATTCCAACTGCTATTTTTATTAAAAAGGAAAAAGTGTCGTTGCGCGAAATACTTGGTGCCGTGGTTGCGGTTGCCGGGGTGTCGCTGTTTTTTCTTGAGTTATAGGGGTTAGATGCCTGTTATGGCCGGAATGTTTAATCGCGATTGAGTATTTCAGGATTTTGCCTGCAGTCCCAAACTTTCAGAATTAATTTCTGTCTTCTAGTGTTGTGTTAATTTAAAATTGACGGATAAAGTCTTTTAAGCTTGATCCGAGCCTGATCGTTTGTAAACTGCCAATTAATTTTAGCAGTTTTATTATTTCTGTGATTTTCCCATGCTTCTACTTCTGATTTTATTTCCTTC
>QKHT01000252.1 GCA_003249935.1 Bacteroidota bacterium | reverse complement strand
ATATATGAACAACTTAAAAAAGGCCTTGATGTGGTTGACTGTTTTGTTGAACCTCTGGGCAATTCCACTAAAAAGTTTTTCGCAAAACGTGTGGTGCGACAAACAAGACTCGTTAATTCTGGACGAAATGTACCGGAAGTCGCCGACAATAAAAGACTTAGGCTGGCACGATAAGCCGGTAGCAAATTGGATGGGGGTAACATTAAACAGTTCGGGCCGTGTAAGCTCGATAAATCTTGGAGATTCGAAAATACTATTTTTTGAAGCACTTTTTATTCCTGAAAACTTTGGAGATCTTAGTGAACTTACTGTTTTGTATTTGAAAACGTTAAATGGATTGCCTGCTACTTGTACTAAACTGCAAAAACTTGAAACACTAAACGTTAGTTCGTCCACCTACATATCCAATATAGTATTCGATATCTCTAATATTAGTGAATTGAAAAAATTAAAAAACATATCGCTAAATGGAGGATGGTACGGTGGCACCATTTCAGTTTTGCCAAATAAAGAGAACATTGAAAGTATAGAGATTAAATCCGTAAAAGACAACATTACTACCAATTTGTCGCTGTTTAATAATTGTCCTAATCTTACAAAATTAATCCTATATAACGTAAATCTTACAAATTCACCCTGCACGGTCAATAACCTGCCACGGCTCAAACAATTGGAAATAACATATTGCAATTTGGCTGGCGAAATTCAGCCGATGATTGGCACAGATAGTCTAACGGTACTTTCATTTTCAAACAATCAATTAACGGGTCCTATTGCGAGCCGATTATCAAAGCGCATCGAAAATCTTAATTTGATGAAGAATAAGTTTACAAACGAATTGGAGTCAAATTTTGGCGAATTACTACCCAACCTAAAATGGGTGAATCTGTCGTACAATAATTTAAGTGGAAACATTCCTTTGTCTGTAGCAAAACTTAAAAATATGACTTCACTCAATGTACAGAACAATAAGTTTTTGCTAAAGCATGTAGATTTTATTGATTCTCTTATTCAAAAGTATGGCATTACATTTACTTATGAGAATCAGGATTCGCTGTATAAAGCAGAAATGACTTTTGAGGGTGACAGCACCGTGATTTCGATTGACGTAAAAGAACCTTTGACTAATGAAATGGATTTTTCATGGATTTTTGAAAACAAGGTGATTAAAACAACTCAAAAGCCTGAAATTAAAATATATTCAAGCGATTACTATCCGAATGGTTGGTATTGTATGTTGGCAAAACGAAAAAATGTAGGTTCGAAGCAATATACAATTAATCAGCCAACGAGCTCATTTACACCATCAAAAGGCATAAAGGAAATTGTTGATTCGGTGACATGGCAGGGCAATGTGGTTATTTCGGGTTCAACCAAAATAACCGGTGCCGTGAATATCTTGCAAGGCACGACTATTACATTCGAAAGTAACAGCCTTTTGTCATTTGAATCGGGTTCGCGGTTATACATCAACACTCAAAAGGGCGATTCAATTCGGTTCAACTATAAAAAGACATCGGATACCATCCGACAACCCAATTTGGCATACATCTATTTCAATGCCAATTCAGCATTAAAAACTTCTTTCAATAAATGTGCGTTCCGGGGGTTTGATAAAAGCATTGTTTCAGTATCCGCAAATGGCGTGATTGCAAACAGTACTGCATTGTTTGATAATTGCAGCTTTAATGACATCAACGGGTTGGCTCAGATAGGGAGATTGCAAATTCAAAATGGAAATAATGTCGTATTAGACTATCCTGTAATCTCAAATTCGACATTTAACAATTGCAGCAATTTGATTCCCTATACTACACTACCAGTGATTTTTAATCACAACCGGTTTTCCAATATGGGCGCAGTATTTAACGGATTGTTTGAAGTGTGGACATCAGATTGTACATTCGAAAATATGAATGGACCTGTATTTACTTCGATTAGTAAGCTCAAATCGACAGGAAATATATTCAGAAAAAATAATTCGAATATTTTTTCCGGTACGTATTCAACCTTTTTGAGTGACCGCGATTCGTTTTTATACAACAATGTAAGTGAGTTCAATTGCAGTGCTAATGATTATTTTTCATCGGCTATACAGACTATTTCTAATGGTTATTTTACAAAGGACACATTACAGAAAATTCAAAATTATACATTGGGCAGTTTTAGTTCTACACAAAATATAATCCGTTTTAGTGGTAATTTTCTCGACAAAGTACCATTAATTGGAGTAAAACCCGACAGTCCAAATAAAAATCTGGTATATTACTTCTCTATACATGGTCCAAAGGTCGAAATATTAAACAACAAAATATATAAAGCTTTTACGCCTAATGGCTATTATGCCGATTTATTTTACACAACAGGCAATGTAAATATTGTGAAGGGAAATGAATTGATAGGTAGCAATCTTTTTCTGTTTGTTTTAAACGCCAAAATATTTGATGGAAATAGAATAATAGGCAATAGCTTTAATGGAAAAATGTTTGGGACTATTCCTGTTCAAAGTTTTTCGAATAATCTTATTTTGAATAATGAATTTACGAAACCGTTAGATTATCACTCTGTATGTGATACCATTGCAAATAACACAATTATTAATACCGTCTTCAACGGTCAACCATCAAACAGCGTTATTGCAAACAACATTGGGGTAATAGAGAATACATATAATAACACGGTTAAATCAGAAATGTATAACAATGTCAACGGTTATACAGGCCCCGACTCGTATTTGCTCGATCCGCTTTTTGTAAAACCGGTATCGTTTACGGGTATACCAAAAAATGCCGCAGAGGAAGCCGAATTGCTGGCCTCCGACTACCATCTGAAGCCCAATTCGCCATTAATAGATGCCGGAAAAACAATTTCAAAGTCAGACATGCTTGCTTCTCTGCGGGATGCCGAAGGCAACCCACGCATACAAGGCAATGCTATAGATATAGGATGCTACGAAGCACCGAAAGCCAATGGTTCAGCCAAAAGCGTTAAACCCACAATCGTGCAACTTTCGCCAGGCTTTGTTCTTTTCCCCATAACAAACTTACCCAATGCCATGCTATTGGATGCAGGAAGCGATATTTATATTACAAAAGAACGTGAAGCCATGCTATCGCCACTGTTTGTTAAAGGAGGCATTTCGCCATACACTTTTAAATATATGGGCGAAAGTGAAACTTTACATGGGCCTAATCCGACCGTAAAAGCCGAGGATAAAACCTATATTCTGGTGGTGACCGATAGCTGCGGGTGTACAGCCACAGATACTATCCGTATTTTTCTTTCGGGAACCGGGGTTGAACCGGCACAAGCCGAAACATCGGCACTTGAGTTAAACATTGCCGGCATTACAAATAGTGGCATTCGGTTCAGAATTGAAAACAGCGGTTCAGCCCAAAAAGCCGGTGAATTTGCAGTGTATAGCATAGATGGCAAGCTACTTTGTCGC
>QKHT01000315.1 GCA_003249935.1 Bacteroidota bacterium | reverse complement strand
CGAAATACAAAAAGCAAAGTTCCCCACCGATATTATGCGGTTTCGCAAATATTTGGGTCAGCAATACGCCTCAGAGAATAATACTACCATAAGTACCATAAAAGGAAAAGAGCGGAAATCGGCTTTGCCGATTGTATCCATCTACTTTTTGGGCCATCATTTAGATTTCGAAACCGCACCGGTCATCAAGGTCAGCCGTAAATACACCGATGTGGCCACCGGCGAACAGCTAAAAAACAGAGAGGAGTTTATCGAAAGCCTGTCGCACGATAGCTACGTGATTCAGATTCCCGAATTAAAGGGCAAACGGCGCAACGAACTTGAAAAAATATTGAGCATTTTCGACCAAAGTCAAAAGGAGAGTAACCACATACTCAGCATTAACGAAAACGATTTCCCGGAAGCATACCGCGATATAATCCGCAAACTACAACGCGCCATTTTGGATGAAGGCATCCAAAACACCATGGATGTGGAAGATGAGATTATTGCCGAATTGGAAGAAAAAGAGCGCCGCATCGAGGACATGAAAGACTCTATTGCAAAAATGGGACAAGCTCTAAGCGAAAAGGATAAAGAAATAGAAGAGCTAAAACGCAGATTAGGTGAGAAGTAAATTATCCTTTCAACGCCAAACCCAAATTCATCTGTCGCCCCAACATCATTTAAGGGGCTCATCTTCAATTTCAAACTTTGGACTAATTTATGCCCTACTATTGCAGTATTAGGTTCAGGCCCAAAAGCCGCCTTATATGGGCCCTAATTTGACACTTTCTTTATTTTTGTTCGTATTCCAATTAGTCCGGAGCAATTGGCGCAATTACTTGTACCTCATTTTTCCATTCATCTATTTAGACTATCTCTTCACAATCAGGATAATATATATGATACCACTATTTAATTCGTAATGTCGAGAAATAAATATTTGTGTAACTTTATTACAACATCCGGGGAATATCTTCGCCGCCATAAAACCATTTCAAATTTTAGAGTTATGTTAAGTATTTTAAAAAAACAATTGGCTTCAGCTTTAGTTTTAGGAGCCGCAACAGGCTTGGCGGCCAACGCCCAAGGTGTTTATGTAAAGGGTGACTTCCACCAACACACTACCTACACCGATGGTAGTTATACTTTTGGAAAGATGATGACCATGAACAACAAGTTTGGTCTCGATTGGTGGGCTAACAGTGAACACGGTGGTGGCTTTTCGAGCTGGGGGTTGATGTCGGGACTCGACATCGACGGCAACGTTTTGTGGAAAAACACAAGTGTTAAAGTGCTTGGAAAACCTAACAATGGGAACATGTGGCGTTGGCAATCGTTAAGCGATTTCTCGTTTCCCGATCTGCTTCAATGGCGTAAAGCTTTACCAAACAAACTACTGATTCAGGCATATGAGATGAATGTTCCCGGACATGAACATGCCTCAATGGGTTTAATTGCGAATCAGTTTGATGCCATACCCGATGTAGAACCTTTGGCTCAGTTCGAATATATGTTCGATAATAGCGACAAAGACGACACATCGCCAAATGGCTGGAAGAAAAGTACAAAAAGCGGACACGAAAAGGCGATTGAAGCAGTAACATGGTTACAGACATACTATCCGAAACAAAGTTGGGTTATACCGGCTCACCCCGAACGTTACAAATACAACGGTTCAACAGGCTGGAATATTAATCACTTTCGCGACCTGAACGATGCAGCACCCGATGTGTTTTTTGGTTTCGAAAGTGTGCCCGGTCACCAAAAAGGTAGCAACCGTGGCGAATATGGTTCAAAAAGACCATCGTATGGTATTGAAACTTACGGCGGTGCCGGATGGATGTGTGCCCGTGTAGGTGGTTTATGGGATGCCATGTTGAGCGAAGGCCGTCATTTTTGGCTGTTTGCTAACAGTGATTGTCACAACAACGAACTATCGGGAGCCGATTTCTTCCCCGGCGAATATCAAAAGAACTACACTTTTGTAGCCAAAAAGATGGATGCACAAGCTGTGGCCGATGGTTTGCGCTCGGGAAATAACTGGATAGTAATGGGCGACCTTATCGACTCTTTGGTATTTAACGTAGATACTGCAAAAATGGGTTCAACCCTTAAAACCGATAAAACTGAAGTTACCGTAACCATTCGTTTGCGCGACCCTGAATCCAACAACTTTAACCGTTACAGTAATTACACCAATCCCGAAATAGACCATGTAGATATCATTGCCGGTGTATTTGGACCGAAAGCACTTCCGGTTAATGTGGAGGCCTATAACAAAGATACCGTATTGACTACAAAAGTTATTGCTCGATTTGGCAAAGCTCCTTCGGTTGCCGATGCCTCAAACATTATTACGCAACCATGGACCGCGAAATCAGGTGGATGGAAAGAGATGTCGATGAAATATTCTATTAAAAAAGGAGACAAATTATACTTCCGCCTACGTGGTTCCAATGTAGCGGTAAACACACCGGGAGAAACCGACGCTTCGGGCAACCCGCTTATGGATACCGAAGGCGAAAACACCCCTGAAAAAGCATTTGCCGATTTATGGTTCTATTCGAACCCGATTTTTGTAGAAGGAATTGATGGAACAAATGTGCCTGAAGGTATTAATGCGGCCGGGGAGATGACATTTTCAATTTCGCCAAATCCCTCTTCCGATATTGTAAATGTATCTTTTGCTTCGAACCAATCTGGTGAGATTAGGGTTTGCGATATTGCAGGGGCAGTGGTTTATAAAAATAAAGTGAGTGGCAACAATGCGTCCTTTTCGGTGGCAGATTGGTCGAAAGGCATTTATAATGTAACTGTGAATAATGCCACTCAAAGACTTCTTGTAAAATAACTCTCTCTTCATAGGTTCTGTGTTTTGAACCGGTTTATTACTATAATGAATTTAGGTTCCGACTTCTGTCGGAACCTTTTTTTTATATGTCGGCAAGTGATTTTTGTATTGCGCAAAGGCCTCATGCCACAGGGAGAGGCAAATATGGATGTATTAGCGAAAAGCTTTAGCAAGCAAGGGGCTTTGGACATTTAAGGGGCATTCCGCGTTCAGCACAGAAGCCCGCTGTTCGAATCCGCCTCCCGCCACATTAAGAGGTGGGCCATTAAAGATGGCATCGCGTGTTGCGATGGGTTGAACCGAACTTAGTTGGCATCGTCGCGTGTTGCGATGGCGGTAAATTGAAAAAAAAGATGGCATCGCGTGTTGCGATGGGGTGAACCGAATTTTGTTGGCATCGTCGCGCGTTGCGATGGCGGTAAATTGAAAAAAAAGATGGCATCGCGTGTTGCGATGGGTTGAACCGAACTTAGTTAGCTCCGTCGCGTGTTGCGATGGCGGTAAATTGAAAAAAAAGATGGCATCGCGTGTTGCGATGGGTTGAACCGAATTTTGTTGGCATCGTCGCGCGTTGCGATGGCGCACTTTAGTGCTGAATGGAATAAATAAGGGCGTACTATTGTCGAAATTGGTATCCTGTTGCATGGAAGCAAGAAATTTTGGTTCAACCTAAAAACAGGCTACCCAAGTGTTGTATTCTATGCACCAATGGGGCGCGGCGGTTCGGCCATGATAAAATGTGGTTGGCCTGCCGGCAATTTAATATCAATCGTTATATTTGCGATTATTATGGCAACAAAATCCGATATCGAAATAGTCAGTCTGCTACACACCAACCGCGAAGCCGGTTTTAAACTGTTAGTAAAAGCCTATCGCGAACGGCTGTATTGGCATGTGCGTAAAATGGTGGTGGTGCACGACGATGCCGACGATATTCTGCAAAATATTTTTATTAAAGCCTGGAAGGGGTTAGACTCGTTTCGCGAAGAATCGCAGCTTTTTACCTGGCTATATCGCATTGCTGTAAACGAATCGCTCACCTTTTTGGCCGAAAAACGTAAAAAAAATATTTTTTCGGCCAACGAAATCGAAGACGATTTATTTCGCCATATGGAGTCGGATGTATATTTCGATGGCGACGAAGCGACCCGAAAATTGCAAAAAGCGATTCTATTGCTGCCCGAAAAACAGCGGTTGGTGTTTAATATGCGCTATTTCGACGAAATAAAGTACGAGGAAATGTCCGAAATCCTTCAAACATCGGTAGGTGCTTTAAAAGCATCGTACCACCATGCGGTTGCAAAATTAGAACGCTATTTGAGTGAAGAGGATTAAACTTTTTGCCCATATTATGGTCTATAATGCATTGAGAAACACATAGAAAAACAATACGGAGCATGAAAACAACAAAATATCATTTCGACAACGAAAGCCACAGCGGTGAAAATCCGTTTAAAGTGCCGGATCACTATTTCGATAAATTCGAAGATGAGTTGTTTCGCAAGACTTTTGTGAAGCATACTGTGGGCAAAGGGGCCTATTCGCGTGCGCTAAGGCCATTGTTGTATCTGGCCGCAGCTTTTGCGCTGTTTGTGTTGGTCGATAAAATTATTTTGCACAATACGGCCAGCGAACCCGCAGTGGCCGAAAATATAAAAATGCAACCCGATGCCGATATGCTCTACTCTACACTCGACGAGTATCAGGTTTTGGGTTTGTGTCTCGACGATGAATCTTTAACAACTAACAATTAAATTCTGATGCTTATGAAACGTAATATATTTACCATCATTGTAATGTATGTTGCTTTGGCCGCAAGTGCCCAATCGGTACACAATGGCAATAAAGCAAAACTCGACCAGTACCGTACGCAAAAGGTGGCATTTTTTACACAAAAATTACAACTTACGCCCGACGAAGCCCAGGTATTTTGGCCGGTTTACAACCAATACGAAAAGAAAAAAATTGATTTATTGCGCGAAATAAAAAAAACCGGAGAAGAACTCCGGGCACCTGCCGTAAATATGTCGGCCAAAGATTTCGAAAAAATGGCCGACGAGTTTGTCGATCTAAAGGTAAAACAAGCTGCACTGCTTCAGGAATATCACGTTCGGTTCAAAACCATATTGCCGTCCGAAAAACTCTGGAAACTATACCGTACCGAAGAGCAATTTAATCGCGAAATATTCGACAAAGTACAGCAACGGCCTAAAAAATAACGGTATGGTTTAAAAATTTGCAAAGAGTGTTGGCTGCCAACACTCTTTTTTTTGCCACACCTCGCAAAAGCCATGGTTCGGCCAAGCCCATTATTGGCCGTTGGTCATTTGCAAATAGCTGTAATCCTGTAATATGGTTTTTAAAAATTTGGTTGAACCCATGTCGGTCGTTATGTTCAGTTTTTTACAAATGGCCTCTTTGGTTTTTTGTGCCAGCTCCATCGACTGTGCACTGCGAAGCGATGTTTGAGTATAGGTTACAATTTCGTTTATGGTATTAATGTCTTTTGCCTTGAGGTTTGCAACCCCGGCAAACTGAAGGCTGTAATTGTCGGGCAACGCTTTATACAATTCGCCTTTTACTATTTTTGGGTTGAACCGAATAACGGTGGTGCCTGCTGCAAGATCGCCAATACGCTGCGATTTTTTGGTGGCCACAATCGAAACAATAGCCACGCTACCCAGCGAAATGGTAATATCTGTGAGCCTGAAAATCCATCGGATAAAATAGTCGAAAAATCCTGCGGGACGACCATCGATTCGAACAACCCTGAGTTTTAATGCTTTTTTTCCAAGTGACTGGCCCTTGGTCCATACCTCGAAAATTAAACTGTAAAATAAAACGGGCATTAAAAGCAGATAGAATAAAAAGTTTTTATTTGATATTCTAAGCGAGCTAAAAGCAAATATCATCAGCAAAAATACAACGTATATTACCACCACATCTATTACTGTGGCCAGCAATCGCTCGCCTACACTGGCCGATGCATGTTCGAATACCACGTTTTGCGATGTTTTAATATGTATGTTTTTCATCTTTAATGTTATGTTCTTTTTGTAAAGCGTAAAATTTTGTTTTTTATATTGTTTATTTGTCGCAAACTGCTATTTCAAACGGTTCAATCCTGAGGTTATATGAATGAAATGAATCTATTTCTTTGCATCCGCCCTATGGATATTGCATGGCCAGTAAAACAATACAAAAATACAATTAGTGTTGCGAAGTTATAATTTTCTTTGCATCTTTCGACAAAATTAGGTTGTGTTGCGAACTTTATGAATGAAATACGTTTTTTTCAAAAAAATATAAGGGATTGGGAGGCATTTGAACGGGATATAAAGTCCGGAGAATCGTCGAATCCCGACAAACTTTCGGCAATGTACATTCGCATTACCGACGATTTATCGTATGCCAATACCTTTTTTCCCGGCAGTCAGGCCGCCAAATACCTCAATCAGCTTACATCCGAGGTTCATGCCACCATTTACCGCCACAAACCGGTAGCAAAAAAAGGGGTTAAACACTTTTGGATGGTTACATTGCCCCTCATCAATTACAGCATTCGAAAAGAAATTGCCATATCGTTTGCCATTTTTGTAGTAGCAATGCTTATTGGCATTGTATCGAACCAAAACGACGAAACATTTGCCCGCCTTATTATGGGCGATGCCTATATTAATATGACCAATGCCAATATTGCCTCGGGCGATGCCATGGCTGTGTATAAAAGCATGAACCGGGCCGATATGTTTATGGGCATAAGTATTAATAACATCAGGGTATCGTTTATAACCTTTCTGTTCGGGTTGCTAACACCTGTCGGAACCGCTTTTATGATTATTCAGAATGGAATTATGCTGGGCGTTTTTCAATCGTATTTAGCGCAAAATGGTTTGTTACTCGCTTCGTCGGCCACGATTTGGGTGCATGGTACGCTCGAAATATTTGCTATAATTGTAGCTGGTGCTGCCGGTATTGTTGTCGGCAACAGTATTTTATTTCCGGGTAGTTATGCCCGTACCGTATCGTTTGCACGCGGCGTTCGCAAAGGTGCAATGGTTGTGTTCGGGCTAATGCCGGTATTTCTTATGGCTGCATTCTTCGAGGGGTTTGTTACACGCTATACTACTGCACCTTATTTTATAAGGTTTGGTATTGCAGGGCTTTCGCTGGGGTTTATCGTGTGGTACTTTTTTCTTCTTCCGCGTCGTATTTTAAAAACTCAAAAATAAGTGCATATGAAAAGTGATTTTATTCAATTGCGCCGTGAGCGCAGTTTTGGTGATGTAATTACCGTTTCGTTCGAATTTATTAAACAGGAAGGTCCCGAACTATTGCGGTTGTTTCTAACACAAATTTTGCCATTGATTGTTGTAACGGTTTTGCTGGGTGCCTATTTTTCGTTCGAAATTCAGGATGCAACATTTTCGGGCGATCCGAAGGCTGTTTTTATGTCGCCCTTCTACTATTTGTCAGTATTGGTTTCGATTTTTACTTACTACTATATTCAAACCATGGTGATTACTTATATGAAATTGTATGCCGAAAAAGGCAAAGGCAATTTTCGTACTGAAGAGACTTTTTCGTATGCCGTAGGCAAGGTTTTTCCTGTATTTCTGGTGTCGCTGCTTGTAACCATTATGGCTGGTTTGGGTACCATACTTTGTATTGTACCGGGTATATATCTTGCAGTGGCAACCAGTATGATTACTGTTTCGACGGTTTTTGAAGGTGCCTCGTTCGATGCCTCTTTTAGTCGCAGTTTTAAACTTATTAAACACGAATGGTGGAATACCTTTTTGCTTTTTTTTGTGGTAGGTATTATGGTGTACAGTATATTTTTGCTTCTTACTATACCATTAATGCTTTTTGGGCTTAAACCCTGGCTTTGGGGTGCAAAAGATGGCTTGCAGGAGATGATTGCCATGTCCAGATCGCCGATTTATATTATTGCAAACTCAGTGGTTCAGATGCTGCAATTGGTAATTATCGCATTTGTTTATATTGTTTTGGTTTTCCAATTCAATAATCTGGCCGAAAAGAAAGAACCGACCGAATTGATGAGCAAAATTGAGGAATTGGATAGCGATGAGGCTTAATCAGTTTTTGTATCTGTTATTTTTTCTAATTGGCGGCCTGTTGGGTTTTGCACAATCTGCAAAACCCGATAGTGTTTCGCATCCGGGCAAAGCCGGCATTGTAGTTACCGAACGTGGCCCGCAAAATGGGTTCGAAACAAAATATACATCTCAGGCCGACTTTAAATATGGTCGCAAAAAAATAGTTGAGACTAATTTTATTGCCGATTTTTTCAAATGGTTGTTTGGCAAATTTGGTAAGGTGCTTGGTCCATCGTTCCGTATTCCGTTGGTTTTGCAGTGGGTACTGTGGTTTGTTGCGGCTGGTTGCCTCGTTTGGGTTGTTGTAAAAACAAAGTTCTACCGGTTTTTTTATACCGTAACCGATATGGCCGAGCACAATTATACCATCGATGGCGTAAAAACCGAAGGCTTGGATTTCGATGGTGTTATTGCCGGTTTTGTTAGGGCCGGCGAGTATCGCAATGCGGTGCGCTATGGTCATTTGCGAGCCATCAATGCCCTGCAGAATAAAAAGTTGATTGCCGTTGCAGCCAATAAAACCAACTTCGATTACTATCGCGAGTTGGTTCATCCCGAACTAAAACAACGTTTTAAAATGCTTACCTGGTACTACAACCACATTTGGTATGGCGACATGGCCATAGATGCAACCATGTATGCCACAATAGCACAGGATTTTAACCAATTCCAAAATCAATTGAATGAACCGGCGCAATAAATTAGTATTGGTTATTACTGCGCTGCTTTTTGCATTGTGGATTCTGGCGCAATACAATTCGGAAAATGCCGAAACCTGGCAACCCGATTACCGGAGTAAAAGCAAATCGGCATACGGTTGTTATGTGTTGTACGATAATTTGGGTCATCTTTTCCCCGGCCAAAAAGTTTCGCAACTTTACCAGGGTTTTGTGTCGGCCAAATTGCCGGTCGATTCGGCGGCTAACGTTATTATTATTACCAATTCGTTTATCAGCGATTCTTACGATGTAAAAGCCATGCTTGGTTTTGTGGCCGGTGGCAACAATGTATTTATCGCAGCCGATTATTTTCCACAATGTCTCAAAGATACACTTGGGTTCGAAACAAAAACCGATTTCGGGTATTTGGTTAAACCCAATGATACTGTAAACGAAATATTTCTGGATTTTGTGCCGGCCTATATCGGTCGTTTTAAAGTGGCCCTTTCGCATAACCGGTTTGTAAATTTCAACGATTCGGTACAAGTGCTTGGGTTCGACCAAAAAAAGCAAACCAATTTTGTGGCTTATAAAGTGGGAAAGGGTATGCTTTACCTCCATTGCGAGCCAAAGGCATTTAGTAATTACGGTATTTTGTATGGCGATGCGCGGTACGCTTTTGTGGCATTGTCGGTATTGCCAACTCAACCGGTCGTTTGGTGCAACTTTTACAAGCCAGGCTCCGAAAATACCGGTTCGCCCATGCGGTTTATTCTGGCTGAACCACCACTGCGGTATGCGTATTATATGGTATTGTTTGGAGTATTGGTTTACTTTTTGGTGGAGTCGAAACGTAAACAACGCATTGTTCCTGTGGTTGAACCAATGCAAAACCTTTCGTGGCAATTGGCTCAGGCGGTGGGTAAACTCTATTTTCGTAATGGCAACCATGCAGATTTGGCGCATAAACTGGCGGTTTATTTTAAAGAGTTTCTCAAAGAAAAATATTACTTGCGCGTGGTCGATCTGTCGCCGGATACGATCCAAAGTTTAGCCGCCAAAACCGGTTTGCCCGAGGTCGAAGTAGAACGTGTGCTTAAAACTATTATGGTTTTCGAAAAGCGAAAAATAGTGAGCGAACCGGAGCTGATGAACTTTAGCCGGCAAATAGACGATTTTAAATTAAAATGTAATAACTAAAAATATTATGAGTGAACACGAAGAACATGTTGAGGTAACACATACATTACCCGACTCAACGCTCAATCTGGTGCCTCTGGCCCATAAAGTAGCACTGCTTAAAGAAGAAATCGGAAAGGTGATTGTTGGTCAGGAGTCATTGGTCGAAATGCTGGTTGTGGCTCTGTTAGCCAATGGCCATGTGCTTATTGAAGGGGTTCCGGGTATTGCCAAAACGCTTTCGGTTAAGGTGTTGGCAAAGGCTGTTTCTACCGGTTTTTCGCGAATACAGTTTACACCCGATCTTATGCCAACCGATGTTACAGGTACTACGGTTTTTAATCTGGCCCGCAGCGAGTTCGAATTTAAGCCCGGACCGCTGTTTTCGAACCTGATCCTCATCGACGAAATTAACCGCGCTCCGGCCAAAACGCAATCGGCACTTTTCGAGGTCATGGAAGAGCGGCAGATTACTGTCGACGGGCATACCTACCCCATGGCCACACCATTTTTGGTTTTGGCTACACAAAACCCTATCGAGCACGAAGGTACTTACCGGTTGCCCGAAGCGCAGCTCGACCGGTTTATGTTTAAAATTTGTATCGACTATCCGTCGCTCGACGACGAATGTGCCATATTAGCGAACGAAAATGGACGTACCAACCCTAAACCCGAGCGCGATGTTAAGGCCATAATATCGCCCGACGACTTGGCCGCATTCCGCCAATTGATTCAGAAAGTGCACATTGAAGACAATCTGATGCGATATATTGCCGAAATTGTGCACAAAACACGCAACCACGGCGCGCTGTTTTTGGGTGCTTCGCCACGAGCCTCCATCTGCATTTTGCAATCGGCCAAGGTTTTTGCTGCCATTCAGGGGCGCGACTTTGTAATCCCCGAAGATATTGTTGCTGTTGTACAGCCGGTACTGGTGCATAGGGTAACGCTTACGCCCGAAAAGGAACTCGAAGGGGTTCAATCCCGACAAATTATCGACGAAATTGTGCGTACGGTAGCCATTCCCAGATAGCAAAATATGAAACGTCCGTTCCGTAATCTCTTTTCGTGTAGTCGGTTATACATTGTATTGGCTTTTATAATTACGCTGTTTGTATTTGGTTATTTCTTCGAACCGGTGTTCGTTGTGGCTAAAATGGCGTTTGGACTGTTAGCCGTTTTGCTGGCCACAGATGCCGTGCTGCTCTTTTTTGCACAAAAAGAGCTGTTGTTATTGGTGCGCGAATTGCCCTTGCGCATGTCGAACGGCGACGAAAACGAAGTGATTATTTTTGTTAAAAGTGCCGCCAATTTGCCATTGCATATCACGGTGATCGATGAATTGCCGCTTCAGTTTCAAAAACGCGACTTTGTCATGCAGCTATTGGTTCAGCCAAAAGAAGAAAAAACGCTACGGTATATGCTAATACCCAAACAACGTGGTGTATATGCTTTCGGTCGAACCCACGCCATAGTCTCTACGCCGCTGAGGCTTTGGGCGCGGCGGTGTAGTTTTGGGCGCGAGTTAACCGAAGTGCCGGTGTATCCATCGTACCTGCGCATGGTAGAATTCGAGATGAAAGCTATTTCGGATAATTTAGTCCGAAACGGCCATAAATTGGTTAGGCAACCGGGCCAACATACCGAGTTCGACAAAATTAAGCACTATGTACCGGGCGAAAACTACCGCACCATTAACTGGAATGCCACAGCACGCCGCAACCGGTTGATGGTAAATACGTACCAGGAAGAACGCGACCAGCCGGTGTATGGTCTGATAGATATGGGCCGCCCTATGATGCTGCCAATTGATGGTATGCCGCTGCTCGAATATGCTGTAAACGCCATGGTGATGCTGGCCAATGTGGCATTGAAAAAGAACGACAAAGCTGGTGTGGTGGTTTTTAATACCCAAATCGAAGGGTATGTTTCGGCCGAAAACCGACGTACCACGCTTAAAAAGCTTTACGAAGTGCTGTATCGGGCACAAACACGGTTTCAGGAGTCGGATTACGAACGGCTCACGGCCTTTGTGCGCAAAAATGTGCCGCAACGTAGCTTATTGGTCTTATTTACAAATTTCGAATCGGCCGAAAGCGTGGAGCGACAACTGAATTATTTTCGTCATCTGTCGAAGTTTCATCTGCTTTTGGTGGTGTTTTTCGAAAATGGCGAACTGGCCCGATTGGCCAATGTGCCTGTAAAAAATGTGGAAGATCTTTATGGCCGAACCATTGCCGAAAAGTTTATTGTCGATAAAAAGCAGATGGTAAAACGGTTAAATCAGTACGGCATTATGTCGGTGTATACCATCCCCGAAAATCTTACCGGTAATTTGCTCAATAAATACATCGATCTTAAACGACGTGGGGTGGTGTAGTTAAAACCATCGGATGTTTTGCTTTTGGTTCAGCCAAAAAACAGCCGGATTCGGTAGACATAAATGGCTGCCAGACCAAACGCCAGAGTCCAAATCAGTATATTTCTTGCTGTGAATAGGTTTTTGTTTGAACCGAAACGGGAGGCAAAATCGGTAACAATGAGCGCGGCTAAAATAATGGCGTTGAAGTTATAATGTATGGCATCGGCAAATTGAAACCGCGTAAGGGCGCGGGCCGCATGCGTAAAGCCACACAGCGGACATTCAATGCCGGTTATGCGCAGATGGATACAACCAAAATACCCGGACCCGAATAGCACCGGTTCGGGCAAAAATGCGACAATAACCAGTAAAATAAGCACAACACTGTATTTTATATAATCGTTGCTGCTCAATTCGATATTATTTTTTGCGAAAATAGCCGTTTTGCGACAAAATCTGTCGTAAAACGGCTAATCTGTTTTGGGTTGAACCGCAAATAATCTATTGAACCGCCATTTTTGCCTTTACGCTGTCGGCTTCGGCCTTAAACCAGGCCACCAATGTGGCTTTTTCGGTGCTGTTGAGTTTAGCTCCCCAATGGATGGCTGTGTACGATTTTAACGGCATGCCCCCTTTGTCGATTTCGTTGGCACATTGGTTTAGTTTCGAAACCATGCGTTTATCGGTGTAAGAGCCCCAATTCGAAAAGTTGAGATGCTTACGGCCGCTTTCGATGTGGTCGTTTATCATGGACTTTACCCCCGGCAGACCCGCATACCACGGCATTTTGGTTTGAACCGAGTGGCAATCGTAGCACGATTTGCGCAACATGTTGCGAATTTCGGCTGGCGGATTGGTCATTACCAACAAATCTTTGTTTGCATCTGCCGGTTGTACGGTTTTTTCCTGTGCAATTATCTGAATAAAAATAGCAGATACGGCCACGATGGCTGCTGATATTTTCCAGTTTATTTTTTTCATTATCTCAATGTCTTTTTATTGTTTAACCATTTGCATACAAAAAGGTTTAACCACAGGTTGCCAAATCTGTCAATGTGTCAATGTTATTGTGCAGGTATATGGTTTTTTAGATAATTTTTCATGGCAGAAATCATTTGGACGTGTTAAAATAGTATGCACTTTCGTAACATTATTTTGGATTAGACGTTTACTTATCAAAAAAATTAAAAACGGAGAAAATGAGAGTGATCTTAATACTGGTTCTTTTAGCCTCATCGCTAATTGGTTCAGCCCAAATTAAAAAACAAATGACTGCCGGTGTTTTAACCGAACCTCTAAAAATAGATGCCAAACTAACTGAGTCGGTTTATTCATCGGTTCAACCCGCCGAAGATTTCACCCAGGTGCAACCTTACAACGGAAAACCTTCGATGCAGCCAACCAAAGTGTGGATTTTCTACGATCAGTTTGCGGTGTATGTGGGCGCGCAGTGTTACGATAGTGCACCCGATAGTATTTTTAACCTGCTTACCGCCCGCGATAACTTTGGAATGTTCGACTATTTTGGTGTGTATCTCGATCCGTACAACTCGGGGCAGTTAGCCTATGGTTTCTTTTTGAGTCCTGCCGGTACTCAGCTCGATATGAAAGCAATAAAGAGCGACGGCGATAACGAAGATGGTTTGTGGGATGCCGTGTGGGAAAGTAAAACAGAAATTAATGATAAAGGTTGGAGTCTCGAAATGCGTATTCCCTATTCGGCCTTGCGTTTTCCGGTAAAGGATGTTCAAACCTGGGGTGTGAATTTTTATAGAAACATACGGCGTTATAATTCAAATAACTCATGGAATTTTGTTGACCGAAATGTATCGGGTTTTATACATCAGGAGGGCGAACTGCTCGGAATTAAAAATATTAAACCACCTGTACGGTTGTCGTTGAGCCCTTATGCGGCTGCCTATCTCGAAAAGAGTGGCAGCCATGCTTCCACCGAATTTGTTTATAAAGCAGGTATGGATCTCAAATACGGACTGAGCGACAGCCATACGCTCGACATGATGTTAGTGCCCGATTTCGGACAAATTCGTTCGGATGATAAGCAACTGAATCTGTCGCCTTATGAGATTTATTACGACGAAAAGCGACAGTTTTTTAATGAGGGAACCGAACTTTTTCAGCGTGCAGGCATCTTTTATTCGCGTAGGATAGGGGCCGAACCGGTTTTTAAGGATAAGGCCGAAAATGATTTGCATACGAACGAAGTGATATCGAAAAATCCCACTGCAACACAAATGCTTAATGCGACAAAAATTTCGGGTCGAACCTCGAACGGGGTAGGCGTAGGCGTACTCAACGCCATGACGCTGGCTTCGTTTGCCGAAATCCGCGATACCTTAAACGGTTCAACCCGAAAAGTAAAAACACAGCCGTTTACCAATTACAACGTAGCTGTAGTAGATCTGTCTATGAAAAATAATTCGTATGTGAGTCTTATTAATACCAACATGTCGATGCAGGGCAGCGATTTTATGGCCAATGTTGTGGCAACCGATTTCGAACTTCGCAACAAGTCAAAAATGTTTGCCATAAAGGGGAAAGGCGGTATTAGTTATACGGGCGAAACGGATAAAGTTACCGGTTATGCCGGCTACCTCGAGTTGGCCAAAAATAAAGGAAAGTTACAATATGGAGCTTCGCAAAGCTTTTTCGATAACAAGTTCGATATGAACGATATGGGTTATCTTAAGCACAATAATCTGGTACAATCTAATGCTTATATCCGCTATAATATTAATGAACCGTTTGGTATTTTCAGGGAATTAGATTTTTATGGCAATTTGACCAATAAGCGACTGTATATGCCCAATGTCGAATCGGGTCACGAGGGTGAAGCCGGCGTAGAAGCACTGTTCTTAAATAATCATGGACTTGGTCTTTATACGGGTTATGGCTCAGATCGCAACGATTACTTTGAGACACGCGTCGAAAACCGTTACCTTAAAGAAAACCGGTTTAACTGGCTGAACATGATCTATCACACCGATAACCGAAAAAAACTTAACTTTTTTGTGCGATTAGGGGGTTATTTGCAGCCACCTAAAAATCAAAAAGGGTACTGGTTGTCTACCGAAACCAATTGGCGTATTGGCCAAAAACTCAGACTTTCGCACGAGTTGGAGTTGAACCGCGATTTTAATGATTTTGGTTTTGCCGATAAAAACAGCTCCGGCGATTCTATCGTTATCGCTGGCCGTGATGTTTATTCGGTATCGAATATTCTAAATGCCGATTATGCTTTTAGTACAAAATTGGGGCTTACTTTTAGAGCACGCCATTACTGGTCGGCCAGCGATAACCGTAAATACTATCTGCTTAATGGCAATGGTTCGCTTAATCCGGATTTTACGACCACAGAAAACTATAACGAAAACTATAATATCTTAAACATCGACCTGAACTTTCGATGGGTGTTTGCACCGGGATCGGAACTGTCTGTTGCCTGGAAAAATGAAATTTTTGGCAGTAGTTCATTCCCCGAATTGAGTTACTTTAGAAATATGCAAAATTTGGCTGGTTTAAGCCAGGTTAACAGCCTGTCGGTTAAAGTTTTGTACTACATAGATTATAACGTGTTGCGCCAAAAAATTTAAGTTTGAAGGTCGGTTATTTTGCTGTAATGCCAAAAATTGGTCTATACCCGGTGTTTTGTTGTCGGTTTTGTCTCGTTTTTTATTGTTATTTTTGACAAAACAGTTTTATGAACACTTCGATTACACAACTATTTGGAATACAGTATCCTATTATTCAGGGTGGTATGGTTTGGTGCAGTGGTTGGCGGTTGGCTTCGGCTGTAAGTAATGCCGGCGGCCTTGGGTTAATTGGTGCAGGTTCTATGCATCCCGATACTTTTCGCGAACATATTGTTAAAACTAAATTAGCTACAAAAAAACCTTTTGGGGTAAATATACCGATGCTTTATCCAGAACTCGATTTATTAATCGATATTGTTGAGCAGGAAGGGGTAAAAATAGTGTTTACATCGGCCGGAAACCCTAAAACATATACTGCACGATTAAAAAGGGCCGGAATTACTGTCGTGCACGTGGTAAGTAGTGCAAAGTTTGCAGAAAAAGCCCGGGATGCCGGCGTAGACGCTGTTGTTGCCGAAGGTTTTGAAGCCGGCGGACATAATGGCCGCGACGAAACCACGACCATGGTACTTATTCCCGAAGTACGTAAAGCGGTTCAAATTCCGTTAATTGCTGCCGGTGGCATTGGTTCGGGCGAGGCCATGCTGGCCGCCTTGGCTCTTGGTGCCGATGGTGTGCAAATCGGGTCGTTGTTTGCCACAAGTGTGGAATCGTCGGCACACGAAATGTTTAAGCAGTATGTTGTGGATAGCCACGAAGGCGATACGGTGCTTTGCCTGAAAAAACTGGCACCGGTTCGTATGCTCAAAAATGCTTTCTGTCAATCTGTACTCGAAGCCGAAGCCCGTGGCGAAAATGCCGAAAATCTGAGATTGCTGCTTGGTAAAGGTCGCTCCAAACGTGGTATTTTTGAGGGAAACATCGTGGAGGGCGAATTGGAAATTGGCCAGGTAGCTTCGCATATTTCGTCGGTTCAGCCCGTGGCCGAAATTTTTCAAACCCTTATCAACGGGTTCAACCAAGCCAAAAACAGAATAACACTTATTTAAGATATGATATTTAGTGAACTAACCGATTTTTTTCAAAAGTCGAATGTATTACTTTCCGAAACATCAACAGTTAGAAAGCAATCGACTGTTGCTGCAAAACTTATGGAAAATCCTTCGGATGCCGATTTGCCCGATGTGGCTATTATAGGCTTTCCGTACGACATTCAGGGGGTGGCCAACCGAGGTTCGGCCAAAGCACCCGATGCTGTACGTCGCGAATTGTATGGTTTAAGGCACGATTTTGGTTCAATCAAAGTGGCCGACCTTGGCGATATACATCCGGGGCTTTCTTTGAGTAATGCCCATCAGGCCCTGCGCGATGTGGTTCAAACCCTTAAAAACCTGAATATTGTTTCGGTTATTATTGGCGGTTCGCACGATCTTACGGCCGAAGTATGCAAAGCACTTTCTGTGGATTCGAAACTTACACTCAGCATTGTCGATGGCTTTGCCGATGTTTGCAACCCCGGTGATGTGGATCATTTGTCGTTTCTTACATCGTTGTTGACCAATAACCGCTTGGCAGCTTTTAATCTTATTGGTTGGCAAAATTATCAAACCGAAATTGAACCGTTAACGCAATTAGACGGCTTTCCGTATTTTGCATTGCGTTTGGGCGAAATTAGAATGAACCGCGAACTGGCCGAACCGTTGTTCCGCGATAGTCAGGTAATTTCGTTCGATATGGCGGCGGTGCGGTTTTCCGATTCGCCGGGCTGCCTTACCTCCGGACCCAATGGTTTGTATGGCGAAGAGTTTTGCCAAATGGCCCGTTTTGCCGGTTTTAGCGATAAGTTGTGGTCGTTTAATCTTTGCGAAATGAACCCCGAAGCCGATATGCGTGGTTTGTCGGCAAAGCTTGGTGCCCAAACGCTGTGGCATTTACTCGAAGGCTTGGCCAACCGGTACGGCGATCATCCCAAACGGCCATGGCTTTCGTACCAGAAGTTTGTGGTTCACCAAACCGATACCGACAGCGATATTGTGTTTTACCATAACAGCGATAATAACCGTTGGTGGATGGATGTGTCGCAAAACGACGAAAGGCGCATTGTAGCATGTATTCCCGACGATTATAAAGAAGCTTGTAACTCGGTTTTGCCCGACAGATATATCCGTTGGATGGCGTTCTGATAAAAAAAATAAGGCGGCCCGGGAAGGCCGCCTATTTTCTTGCTACTAACTATTAACTAAAAACTAAAACGAGAGAGAGTGTATAACTATTTATTTACAGTGTTAAAACGAAGACCTTTATAAAACGATACACCAAAACATGATAATTAGCATACTTTAATCTTTGAAAGGGGAATTTAGAGAAATGCCGGGTTGTTTGTGGCATATTTCGGGTTTTGGCTGAACCGTTTTGGCAATGGTCGATGTTTAGTGTTTTGAGCCTTTAGAGCAATACGACCCGCGCAACTTTTTAATTGCAACGTTCATATCTTATTTGTTTTCGAAAGTTTCGAGTGTAAACTCACCTTGACAAAACTTTCCAAATGTAAAGTGGGTAAGCCAGTCGCCAAGTATTATTATACGGCTGCTACGGTTTAGCATAAGGTCGAGGGCAATATGCCGGTGACCAAAAATGTAAAAGTCTGTTTCATTATTTTTTAAATCCGATTTTGCAAATTTTACCAAGAACTCGTCCGCTTCACCACGGTATTCCGGCGCATGGTTTCGGGCATTGTTCTTGCGCGAATCGTTAGACCAACCCAATGCTAAACCTAATGAAAAATCAGGATGCAACAGGTTCTGAAATAACCATTGTAAAATTTTATTGTGGAAACAAGACCGCATAAAAAGATAAAGTTTGTCGTGCGAGGCAAATTCGTCGCCATGGGCTATAAAAAACGATTTGCCATTTAATTCAATCGAGTGAGCGTGGCGGTGAACCGTAATGCCACATTCGGTTTCAAGGTAATCGAAAACCCAAATATCGTGATTGCCGGTAAAAAAATGAACCGGAATGCCACGGTCGGTAAATGCCGATAATCGACCTAAAGTTCGTGTAAATCCACGAGGAACTACCCGCTTATACTCCCACCAAAAGTCGAAAATATCGCCCACAAGATACAGTGCCCCGCAATCGTCGATTATGCTGTCGAGCCACGCTGTAAAACGTTTTTCGTGTGCAATTTTATCGGCAATGTAGGGTGCCCCTAAATGTACATCGGATGCAAAGTATATTGATTTGTGCGACATCGTTTCTATTTTAGTGTAAAAATGCTGATAAAGTTTCGGATTTGCAAAAATTCAATGCTGTGTGGTTTCGGCAAAAAGCATTCAAAATAATTAGAATTACAGCGATTTGTGTTGTATTTGATTGGTGTAATTACAATATATTCTGTCTTTGAGTAAAATATGAAAAATGTTCGAAAAGATTGAAATACTGCAAATTAAGCGTGTGATTTTAGAGCCTCGTCAGTTTATTCATGTGGTAATCGGGTCGCCACAAGTTGGAAAAACGACTATGATGCCCCTTTATCTTTTCAATTGTTTTAGTTCCCCTCGGCCACCATCTCCAGCGCAGCGCGCACATAGAAGTAAGCATCTATGGTATGGTGGTTCATTTTTTGTTTGTCGCGGTTGTGACCTAACCGCACTACTACCATATTTTTAGCCGGAATAGCATAGATGTATTGGCCGCCTATGCCACGCATATATTTTATATCCAGACCTTTGTAGTTCATCATCCATATCTGAAAGCCGTAAAAGTCTACTGGTTTGCCTGCTTCGTCGTTGAGGTAGGTGGCTGGTTTCAGTGCTTCGGCCATGAGCGATGGTGCGAGAATTGTGTCGCCCATAAAGGTGCCGCCTTCGAGTATCATTTGGCCGAACCGGGCAAAATCGCGAGCCGGCGCATTAAAGCAGCAATAAGCTTTTTCTATGCCAGCCGCATGGTCAAGACTCCATAATGCATCTTCTTGGGCATGAAGCGGACCCCAGAAATACTTTGCCACAAAGTCGCTAAGGTGCATGCCTGTGGCTTTTTCGAGCAGAAAGGCCAGTAATTGTGTGTTCCCGCTTTTGTATTCCCATGTTTTACCGGGTGTTTCGGTAACTTTAAGTCCGGCAATTTGCGACCATAAGTTGGTGCCGTAATAAGCTTCTGTTGTGGTGTTAAAAAGTCCTGCATAACTCTCTTTCCAGTCGAGCCCCGACGACATGGTTAATACGTTGCGAATCGTTAGATTTGCATTGGCCGGGTTGTTCCAGTCGGTCAGATATTTCGCAACCGGTTCATCCAAACTACCAATAAAACCAAGCTCAACAGCTTTTAGAACAGCAAATCCAACAATGCTTTTGGCTGCACTAAACGATCCGCTTATGGTTGTGGTATCGTAACCTTCGAAATATTGTTCGAACCGTAGTTTGCCGTCCTGAATAATCAGAAATGCTACCGGCTTGTATTGCATCATGCTATCGAGGCAATCGGCTGGTATTTTGGTTGAACCATATTTGGTGTGAACCGGCCATGCTTTTGGCGCGGATGCCATAAGGGTTCGGTTGTGAAATATTCTATAATCATCGATATCGGTAAAGTTATACCACAAAGCTTTATAGGTGTATTTAGGAAGTACCAAATAAAGAACTACGAGTAATATGGCCAAGCCTGCGATGATTTTTGTGCCTTTTTTCATTGTAAATATCATTATTTAACTTGTGTGCATTGCGAAAGGTACTACATTCTGCCGAAATGGCCAATCATTTTGTGTCCGGTTCAGCCAAAATATCAGCAACCTATATTACTGATGAAGTGTGTTGTTGCATTGGTTGTGTTCGAATTGGAAGGTGCAATGCGAAATATGCCATTTTTTGCAAACGGTTTGTAATTGTGTGGATAAATTGCCGGTTAAACTCACAGGTATATCGTAGTCGATAGCCACATGGCACTCAAAATATTTTTGATGTCCATCTGTTGTCCAAAGATGGATATGGTGAATTTCCTTTACCCCAACTGTTTTTTCGAGTTCGTTTTTTAAGCCATTTAAATCGCTACCATCGGGAATGGCTTGCATCAGTATTGAAAATGCGGGTTTAAGAATGCCGAAAGTTTGGTACAAAATTAATCCGTTGATTATTATTGTTAATGCCGGATCGACCCAAAATATGCCGGCGTATTTAATAATTAGTGCACCAATCATTACAGCTACCGACGAAAGCGTGTCGCTCATGAGATGCAGGTAAGCGGCTTTTACGTTCAAATTGTGCCGATGTTCATGGTGTAATAGCAAAACCGAAATGAGATTGGCCACGAACCCAATAATAGCCACAGTTAACATAAAACTGCCTTTAATTTCATGCGGTTCAAACAACCGAATTACGGCTTCGATGGTAAGGTATAAACTTATCACAAGCAGAAACAGGCCATTGGCGAATGCTGTAATAACTTCGATGCGTTTATACCCGAAAGTCTTCTGACTGTCGGGCTTTCGGTGCCCGATTCTGTGGGCAATCCATGCGCCAAGAATGGCCGATGCATCGCCCATGTTGTGCACCGAATCGGAAATAAGTGCCAGACTGTTTGATATTAAGCCCCCTGCAATTTGTACTAACGCTATTATGTAGTTAAGGATGGCACTCAAAAGGAGCTTAGAACCGGTATGTTGATGAGAATGTGTCATGATTGTACAAACAGATAAATTTGGAATATAGTTCGATGCCGGCCAATTGAATACATAAAATTTGTTTTTTGGTTGAACCAATTTTCCGTATTTTTTTGAATATTCGAATGTTACATTATTTGGAAGGTAACATAAATGAAATATCTTTGTCGCACAAATTAAAATAACATTAAAATTCCGGATTGGGATTTTCTGTTAATGTAAAGATAATTTATTGTATGGAAACATTTTACATTTTTGTAGTCGTTGTTTTGTTTCTTTTAGCCGCCTCCGATTTGGTGGTTGGGGTTGCAAACGATGCTGTCAATTTTCTGAATTCGGCTGTAGGGTCGAAGGTAGCCGGGTTTAAAACCATTATGATTGTAGCGGCTTTTGGTATTTTAATCGGCTCAATTTTTGCCGGTGGAATGATGGAAGTGGCACGTAAGGGGGTGTTTAACCCGGGTAATTTTTATTTCGATGAGATTATGATCATCTTTTTGGCCGTAATGATCACCGATGTGATCTTGCTGGATGGTTTTAATACACTCGGATTACCTACATCTACAACAGTATCTATTGTGTTCGAGTTGCTTGGTGCTGCGGTGGCTATTTCGTTGCTTAAAATTTCGCACGATCCTAATGCATTACCACTGGCCGAGTATATCAATACGACCAAAGCGTTGGCTATTATATCCGGCATTCTTATTTCTGTGGTGGTGGCTTTTACTGTGGGTGCCATTCTTCAGTATATAGTAAGGCTTATTTTTACTTTCGATTACGATAAAAAGTTAAAGTACATTGGTGCAATATTTGGTGGGTTGTCGCTTTCGCTCATCGGGTATTTTATCATATTTAAAGGGGCAAAAGATGCATCATTTATACCGGCGGAAGTAAAGGATTGGATTGCAGGTAATATAAGCCTTATGTTGTTAATTTCATTTGTTTTTTGGACGGTTCTGCTCCAACTTCTGCATCTTTTATTCAAATTTAATATTCTTAAGTTTATTGTACTGGCCGGAACGTTTAGCCTTGCAATGGCCTTTTCGGGCAACGATTTAGTAAACTTTATTGGTGTAGCATTGGCAGGTTTGGCCTCGTTTCAAAATTTTTTCGGATCAGGAGCAACCGATCCGCATGCATTTCAGATGACGGCACTTTCGGGTCAGGTTCCTACGCATGGTTATATGCTTATTATAGCCGGGGCAATTATGGTTATTACGCTCTGGACATCGAAAAAAGCGCGTGCTGTGGTACGTACATCACTCGATTTATCTCGTCAGGAAGAGGGTGAAGAGCGTTTTGGATCTTCGGCACTTGCGCGTGGGGTGGTAAGGGGGTCGCTCAATTCGGGTAAGTGGCTTAAAAATGTACTTCCCGATTCGGTTCGGGCAAAAATCGAAAAACGTTTCGATGCCTCTAAATATAACAGCCGGGTGGCTGCTATGACCAATCCGCCGGCATTTGATTTATTGCGTGCCGCAAATAATCTGGTGGTAGCCAGTACGTTAATTGCTTTCGCTACGTCGCTTAAACTGCCATTGTCTACAACTTATGTTACATTTATGGTGGCAATGGGTACTTCGTTAGCCGATCAGGCATGGGGGCGTGATAGTGCTGTATATCGTATTACCGGTGTGTTTTCGGTAATTGGTGGTTGGTTTTTAACGGCTATTGTGGCGTTTTTGGTATCGGCAATTATGGCAACCATCATTTACTTTAGTGGATCGGTAGGCATTGTTTTGCTTATTGCGCTGGCAATTTTTATGGTGGTTCGAACCCAAAGATATTTTAATAAAAAGGAAAAGACCGAAGAAGTTGAAACCAAGCGCAAAGTGCTGGATTTTGGTCTGATGGATCGCGACGAATTGATGAAACAGTGCAATAGCGAAGTTGCCGGATTTATTACCGATTTTTCGAGAGTCCTTTCTTCCAGTGTTTCGGCACTCCTTTCCGAAGACCGAAAGCAACTGGATGAAGACCTTGCAGAATCTACCGGTTTGCATGGCAGGGCCAAAAGGTTGCGAAAAACAAGCTATCATCGCCTTAGACTTTTGGAAGAAAACTCCATCGATTCGGGGTTGCACTACATTCAGGTGGTCGACTACCTTCGCGAAATGGTTCATGCCGTACAATATATTGTTGAACCTGCTTCGGTGCATGTAAGTAACAATCACAAACCATTTACAGATAGTCAGAAGGCCGAAATCTCCGAATATATTCAACAAGTAGAACGGTATCTTAAACTTTGCGCCTCTTCAATTCTGGTGAGTGATTTTAGTAATATTACCGAAATTATAAACCAACATAATCAATTAAACGATATAAACGCCGAATTGGTTAAAGGACAGCTCAAAAGACTTAAGTCTGAAAAAGGTAGTACCAAAGTAAGTGTGTTGTATCTTAATATTATGCAGGAAACAAAAAATATGATTCTCGACGGTTTGAAATTGGTTAAAGCACAACGCGATTTTGTGAATTAATACTAAGAAAGAAACGTCATAAAAAACAGAGGCAGGAGTTTTCCTGTCTCTTTTTTTTGTGGTTCACTCGCATTTTAATCATATTTACTATCTTTACGAATGAACAAAAGGCAATTTTTAAAGTGCTAATTGCCAAAATGTATTTGAAGCTATGTATTTTAAAGATATTATCGGACAACACGCTGTAAAAGAACGATTGATACGTATGGCACTCGAAAACCGGGTGCCGCATGCTCAGCTTTTTGCCGGTCCCGAAGGTGTTGGAAAACTTGCTCTTGCCCTTGCCTTTGTCCGATTATTGTATTGTAAAACGCCACAAAATGGCGAAGGGTGTGGTAAATGTAGTTCGTGTGTTAAAATAAGTAAGTTACAGCATCCCGACTTACATTTTTCTTTTCCGGTGGTTAAGCCGGCCGGAGGTAAAAAGGCAGTCAGCGACGATTCGTTGGAAAAGTGGCGAAAAATGCTTGTCGATTTTCCGTACGAATCGTTCGAACGTTGGCTCTCCTATCTGGACATAGAAAACAAGCAACTTATGATTTATACCGAGGAAGCCGACAATATTTCGCACAAACTTGGTTTTAAATCTTACGAGGCACCTTATAAGTTTATGGTGATGTATCTGCCCGAACGTATGCATGTAGGGTGTGCAAATAAATTGCTTAAACTGATTGAAGATCCACCCGAAAAAACCTGTTTTATTTTAATTTCGGAAGATCCGGATGCAATTATAACAACCATTTTGTCGCGCTGTCAGGCCGTGGTTGTGCCTGCCATCGAATCTGTGGACATGGTTCAGTCGTTGCAGAAAAATTATGGGATAGAAATTCAACGTGCCACAGATATTGCTCATATTGCTGGTGGTAACTGGTTAAAAGCACGTGAAATGGTTGAACTGGCCGATCAGAATATACAAAATGTGGCTATTCTCCGCAATTTGCTCAACGCTTCATATCAGCGTAATATTTTGGAAATGAGGAAATGGGCCGATGGTATGACAACACTCGGACGGGAACGACAAAAGCATTTTCTTTCATTTTTTGGACGGTTAATTCGCGAAAGTTTTATCCTTAATTTTGGCGTATCACAACTAAACTATCTCACTCCCGAAGAAAATGAATTGGCGGCAAAAATCAAAAATTTTGTGCGCGAACACAACATCGAATCATTTAACAACGAAATAGATCTGGCAATTAAACATATTGAACAAAATGTAAACGGCCGATTTGTGTTTTTCGATTTGGCGGTAAAAGTCATCATGTTGTTAAAGTCTTAACTAAAAACTACCTTTGTGTGTCAAATTTTAGATTAAAAGCTATATATACAGTATTATAATGGAAGACGATAAAATAAACGCCCCATATATCGATCCCAACGCAGGTATTACACTTCGTACCGATTCGCTTAAGCTTAATGTTACCGATTGGCTTTATGATTTGGGCGACGCAGCTATTACAACCGATTTAGTTGAGGTTCAGTTTAAAAATACACGAAAAGCTTACTTTGTAAATTCAAATTTTCTAAAAATAGAAAAAGGCGATGTGGTTGCAGTAGAATCGAGTCCCGGACACGATATTGGTGTGGTAACACTCACCGGAGAATTAGTTTGGAAACAGATTCGTAAAAATAATATCGATCCTTCGCGTTACGAATTTCGTAGGGTTTACCGAAAAGCCAAACAGGTTGATGTGGAAAAGTGGGAACAGGCAAAGTCCCGTGAACATGCAACGATGATTCGTAGCCGCGAAATTGCCGCAGATCTCCGTTTGGATATGAAAATTGGTGATGTGGAATTTCAGGGCGATGGAAATAAGGCCATTTTTTATTATATAGCCGAAGACAGGGTCGACTTCCGTACCTTAATTAAAGTGTTAGCCGATGAGTTTAAGGTGAGAATTGAAATGAGACAAATTGGTGCCCGACAGGAAGCTGGTCGGATTGGGGGCATTGGCCCATGTGGACGCGAGCTCTGTTGTGCATCGTGGATGACGCGTTTTGTTTCGGTAAGCACTACCTCGGCAAGGTATCAGGAGTTGTCGCTCAATCCGCAAAAATTGGCCGGGATGTGTGCAAAACTTAAATGCTGTATGAATTACGAAATAGATGCCTACGCCGAAGCACAAAATAATTTGCCCGATCGCTCGGTACCGCTCTATACCGAAAAATTTACTTACTACCACTCCAAAACCGATGTGTTTCGCGAAATGATTACGTATGTAACACGTCCGGGAACATCCGAAAACTTAGTCAGTATCCATGCCGATAAGGTACGCGAAATTCAGGCAATGAACCGTAAGGGGATTCGTCCATTCAAACTCGAGGATGTAATGCCTGCGCCGGTAGTGGTGCCCGAAATGACTTATGAGAACGTGGTCGGTCAGGATGATTTAACAAGGTTCGATAAACGCAACAGACCTAACAACAAGAATAAAAACCGCAAAGTGGCTAACCAACGTGGTGGAAATGACCGGGGTGGCAACGAACGTGGTTCAAACGAAAAACCTCAAATGCAGAATAATGCCGGAGCACCTGCGGGTCAACGTAACAATAATCTGCGGCACAACAACCAACGACGCGAAGCAAAACCGGGCGGACAGGTAAATCAAAATCCTGCGCCTAACAATTCAGAAGGAAAAAGAAGATTAAATTTTAGTCCAAAAAATAAAAATGGGAATGAACCGCAAAACAATGAAGCCAATTAGATCTTTGGGTCTGGTTTTTATCGCGTTTTTACTCATTCATGCCGGTTGTTCCTCGCCATCATTATACGATCAGTGGTATCCAATTGATGCAAAGGGCTGGCACGAAGGTTCGGGTATTAGCTTTACAGTTCCGGTTACAGATACCGTAAACTATTACGATTTGTCGATTGGTGTGCGAAACAGTTCGGCCTATAAGTACCGTAATCTATGGCTATTTGCCGATTTAAACGGGCCCGACGGGAAAAGTCATCGCGATACTTTTGAATATTTTTTGGCCAATAATGAAGGTCGCTGGTTGGGCAGTGGCAGTAGTGGGCTATACACATCTATGGCCAAATACCGGAGTTTTGTCAGGTTTTCGCGTAAGGGAAATTATGTGTTCAGAATTGAGCAGGGAATGCGCGATTCGTTGTTGACAGGTATTAGTAATATTGGGTTATATATTGTCTTTTCGGGCAAAAAATAGTAGAAATCAGGTGGGAAAAGGGAAATTAGAGAAGTTTGCTGAAATGGCTCAATTGCCAAATGTAATTGAGTATCCGTTGAGCCGGTTGAAAACCGAAAAGTTTGAAGGCAAAGGAAAATGGAATGCCGGCTTTTTTAAAAACGATCATCCGATTGTACTCGAATTAGGCTGTGGTAAGGGAGAATATACCGTTGGACTGGCACGAAGGGAAAAGCATGTAAACTATATTGGTATCGATATTAAAGGTGCCCGAATGTGGAAAGGTGCAAAAGAGGCTTTTGCCGAAGGGCTAAATAATGCCGGCTTTTTACGTACACAAATCGAATGGCTTGATCGTTTTTTTGCCCCCGGCGAAGTGAGCGAAATTTGGATTACATTCCCCGATCCGCAAATGAAAAAACTTCGTAACAGGCTTACCGCTACTAATTTTATCGAAAAGTACACCGCAGTGCTAAAGCCGGGTGGTGTGGTGCATCTTAAAACCGATAGCCTGTTTATGTATACTTATACCTGCGAAATGGTAAAACATAATGGGTTTGAAATTGTTACTCAATTTGACGATATTTATGCACAAACGGATTTGGATGATATTCTGAATGTAAAAACGCACTACGAACAACAATGGCTCTCAAGGGGCATTACAATTAAATATATTGCATTTATTCCGCAAGCAAAAGCCCTTTCTGAACCCGAAATCGAAATACCGTTTGACGAATATCGAAGCTATCATCGCGATAAAAGGAGCGAAAAGAGCTCTGGTGTTTAGTAATGAACCAGATATACAATGCCATATACGATATTGTTAGATTAATACCATACGGTAGAGTAACTTCGTATGGCGCAATCGCTAAAAGTTTAGGCGTAGGCGGTGGTGCCCGCTTTGTAGGGTGGGCCATGAATGCGGCCCATGGCGTGCATCCGGCAGTGCCTGCTCACAGGGTGGTAAACCGAAATGGAATGCTGACAGGAAAACACCATTTTCCGGCGGTAGCACCAATGCAGAAACTCTTGGAAGAAGAAGGCATTGTTGTAATAGATGATAAAATTGTGGATTTTGAACACCTGTTCTGGAATCCGTTGACTGAACTGGAATTGTAATTAAAACGAATATTATATGTCACAAGAATTATATCCGAATCTTATTTTAGATGCTCTGCGAAAGGTAAAGTATCCCGGAAATGGCAAAGACGTAGTTACGAATGGTATGGTTTACGACGATATGAAAATCGATGGTCGTAAAGTGAGCTTTTCGTTGTTGTTCGACAAACCAAACGATGCATTTCGTAATTCGTTGGTAAAAGCCTGCGAAACAGCTATTCTTACGTATGTTGCTAAAGATATTGACATTAAAGGCAATATTGCGATAAAGGTTAAAGAACAGGCTCCAAAACCCGAGCGTGCGGTTCTGCCAAAAGTAAAAAATATTATTGCAGTAGCTTCGGGTAAAGGTGGTGTGGGAAAATCTACGGTAGCAAGTAATTTGGCCGTATCTCTTGCCATGGAGGGTTACAAAGTCGGGTTTCTTGATGCCGATATATATGGCCCATCGGCACCATTAATGTTTGGTCTCGAAGGCGCACGACCTGTTGTGGGCGATGTAGATGGTATTAAAGGCGTGATTCCGGTCGAAAAATTTGGAATTAAGATACTCTCTATCGGTTTTTTTGTGGATAAAAACGATGCGTTGGTGTGGCGCGGTGCTATGGCCACTGGTGCGCTTAAACAACTTATTACCGAAGCGGCCTGGGGCGAACTCGATTATTTTGTAATCGATATGCCACCGGGTACATCCGATATTCATCTCACATTGGTTCAAACCATACCAATTACAGGCGTGGTAATTGTAAGTACGCCGCAGGAAGTGGCATTGTCCGATGCCCGAAAAGGTATTAGTATGTTTACCGGTGATAAAATAAATGTTCCGGTTTTGGGCTTAATCGAAAATATGGCTTGGTTCACCCCTGCCGAATTGCCTGATAATAAATACTATATTTTTGGTAAAGGCGGATGTGAGGCTTTGGCGGCATCACTTGGATTGCCGTTTTTAGGTCATATTCCTTTGGTACAAAGTATCTGCGAAGGTGGCGATACCGGAAGTCCGGTTGCGCTTAATCCCGAATCGGTTACCGGTATGGCTTTTGCCGAATTGGCTCAAAAGGTAATAGAACAAACCGAGCGTCGTAATAATGAAATGAATCCTACAAAAAAAGTTGAGATCAAATACAATTAACTAAACGTGGCATAAAAATTGCTTTTTATCAAGTAAATATAATATTGGGAGGAATAGTAATGAAAACTCACATTTTAACAACAATCGCTTTTTGGTCGCTGATTATAGCCGGAATCGGTGCACAGGATATTTCAACCTCCCTGATTGATGATATTTACTATAAAAAAGGGGATGAAGGAAAAGCGGTAAAGAAACAGAAACCTGTTTCAGAAGTGCCGGCTGCAACGCAAACAGAACGTCGCGAATATCAGGTATTAGAATCTCAGGCCCGTAATAATGTAGATGAATACGAAAGGGCCACAAAGGGGATAGATTATGACGCAATTACAAATAGTTATATGTCGGTAATTGACAATAACCAACTTCGCGAGGTAGATACCGTGGTATATCTTAACGATCAGCAGGGCGAATACCTGAATGGGTTTAATGGGAGTCGCGAGGATTTTGAATATGCCGAAAGACTTCGGCGTTACCATGGCGTACGAGGTGCAATTTTCGTTGGCGATCCGGGTTATTACGATGTGTATTACATGAATAACAATGACTGGAATGTGTATTCCGATGGATTTTATGCCTGGGTTACGCCTACATGGTCCAACCGTTATTACTGGGACTATAGCTGGAACTATCCTTTTGGATATTATGGTGGCTTTGGGTATCCGCGTTATTATGGATATTATGGCTGGGGTTACGATCCGTTTTACACGCCTTACTATGGTTTTGGCTATGGTTATGGCTATAATTACGGCCATTGGGGTATAGGTTTTGGTGGTTCATATTATGGCTATTCGCCTTATTACTACGATAATTATTACTATCATGGTGGTGGTGGAACCTATACTACTCGCGACAGGTATTATGGTCGTCGCGAAAGTGGTGATTTTGGTACTAATTCGCGACCAAGTGCTTATGGCGCATCTAACAGAGGCGTGCAATATAACGCATCGGCACGGCCTTCGATGTCTGCTGCCGGCAGCAATGCACGTCCATCGGTTGGAAGAGTTGCCGTAAGTTCTTCGGCTCGTCCTGCTTCAACAGGTACAAGTTCGGGTACGCGGCAAGCTGTAAGTTCCGGTAATTTTAGTAATGCACGTCCAGGTATGGGTTCTTCGGTTAATTCTGGCAGTGAAACGGTTCGTTCTTCAGCAAGGTCCTATAATCCGGGTGCAACCATTAGGCCTGCTGCCGGCACTATACGCCCATCGGTTTCTACAGGCAGCAGCAGTAGAGTAAGTAGCGGTTCTCCCGGTTCAACAGGCGGTTCTTACAACAATCCAACCCCCCGGTTTAGTCGTCCGCAATCCAACTCACGTCCTGCCTACAATGCCCCCGCAACCTCCGGGAGCAATAGTTCGGCTACGCCACAATACAATAGTGGAAGTTCGTCGTCGCGACCAGCTTATGTACCACAACCCAGTTCACGCTCTACTTACACCCCCGGTACAAGCAGCAGCGGTAGTAACGGTTCATCTTCCAGACCTACATATACACCTGCGCCCTCTTCGTCGCCTTCTTACAATTCATCAGGGTCCTCTTCCGGTGGTTCGTATTCGGGTAGTAGTCGTCCCTCTTCTTCGGGTTCTTACGGAGGCTCTTCATCGGGTGGTGGTTCAAGTTCGCGTCCATCGAGTAGTGGTGGTAGACGATAAAATGTGGTGTGTTTAATTTGTTCTGTCAATTGTTAAAAATTAAAGTCATGAAAACGAAAATAATTTTGTCGGTCATACTTGCTGTTGGTTCACAGTGGTTAAATGCACAAGGTGCCGCCGATGCTTTAAATTATTCATTGAGTCGTTATACAGGCACTGCACGTTCGATTTCGATGGGTGGCGCATTTGGTGCATTAGGTGGCGATTTTTCTGCAATAGCTATTAATCCCGGTGGTCTGGGCGTTTATCGTGGATCGGAATTGTCGCTAACGCCAAGTCTTAATTTTGGAAATGTGGAAACGAATTACCTAGGTGGTTTGGGTGTTGATAATAATATTTCGTTAAATATGAACCAGTTTGGGTTGGTAGTGAATATGTTTAAAGACGAGGCCTCGAAATTTTCGGGTCTGAATTTTGCCATAGGATTTACTAACCTGCGTAATTTCGATAACAACGAAAAAATTAGCGGACCGTTGAATGGTCTTGGTAATTCATACATCGATTTTATGTCGTATAATGCCAATAATAATGGTGTTAAGGGCGATTTTAATGCGGGTTCGATTGGTTACAACAGTTACTTATTAAACGAAACCGGGAATGGCGGTTATGAACCAATTTTGTTTGGTGATACCAAAACATTGCAGACAAGAACCTACGAAGAAAAAGGGTACTTGAATGAATGGAATATGTCTGTTTCCGGCAATATTGATTCGAAGTACTATTTGGGCGCGTCGTTAAATATTCAGGATTTGTACTATCGAAGAAAAATAACTCACGATGAAGTATTTCTGAATACAAATCCTACATATCAGATTTATAACCCGAATAATGGTGGATTTGAAAATGCATCGGAAGGCGATTTTACTTATTACGATAACCTGAAAACAACAGGTACTGGTGTAAGTGCCACTTTTGGGGGTATTGCCAGAATATTGGATAATCTTCGCGTTGGTTATTCGGTTAAAACACCCACTATTTTATCAGTGACCGAAACCTATACGGCTGATATTTATAGCAATGTTAATGCCTATGTGTATAATGCCCAAGCGAAAGAATACAATACTTTTAAGTCAGTCGTTGGCGAGGTGCTCTCGCCCGAAGGTCATTTCGATTATTCGGTTATTGCACCGGGTAAACAGACTTTTAGTGTGGCCTATATTGCCGGTCAGAGCGGAATACTAAGTGCCGACATAGAGAATGTATGGTATAAGTCGATGGAGTTACGCAATAAGGATTTTGGCTCATCTGAATTTCAATATGAGAATCAGGATATCAAAAACTTTTATCGCAATACGATAAATGTTCGTTTGGGTGGCGAGTATCGTCTCGATGCTAATTTTGCCTTACGGGCAGGTGCTAACCTGGTTCAGTCGCCAATGTCTGCTTACTCAAAAACAATTGGTGTAGACCGTTGGTTCGACGAAACAACCTATTCGTTTGGTGCCGGGTATCGCTCTGCAACATTTTATGTGGATGCTGCTTTTTCGCAAACTAAATTCGATAAAAGCAATTTAATTTATTCATATGCCGATGCGGCATCGAATAGGGTTATAAACGAAGCCAAAGGCAATCATAAGCTTAACTCATTTGTAGTTACTCTGGGATTACGGTTCTGATAATTACGAAATTTAAAAAGGCGGACACTTTACATCGTGTCCGCCTTTTTTTGTTAGCATTCGTAGTCGATACAAGCCCTTTCGGTAACCACCTTACGAATGTCAACCGCCACGGCCAGATGGTCGGGGTGTGTGGCATATCCCTGTAATGCCTCCCAATCGGTATGCGTTGAGGTGAGACCGAAACTGAATTTTTCGTTTGCATTGCCATTAATCCCTACTTCTATGCTTATGAGCCCGGGCACTGTTGCAGGCAGTGATTCTAATCGTTGCTTAAACGAAGAAAGTAAATCTGCAGCATTCTCCTCGGTGTTTAGCCTGAATAATACAATATGTTTGACCATCGTTTTTGTTTGTAAAAATAATGAAATATATTTTTCCATTGTTTTTTCTTTTTGCATGAACCGTAATTAAATGCCTATGTGTGTTTAAAATGTAACAAAACATTGTATTTTTATGCTCATATTATTGTAAACTATCGGTTCAACCATTGTAAAATGAATTATTCCAGTATACTCGAAAGCGTACCAATGCCCATTTTGGTTGTTAAAGGTGCCGAAATTGTTTTCGGTAACACATTAGCCAATGGTTTATTGGGGATTGACTGCGAAGTGAGCGGTGCATTGTTTGCTACCGATATATTGCCCGAGTGGGCCAATGCCAGAACTTCAGGGTCAACCAAAATTGTAAAAACCATTAATGGTGAGCGAGTTAGTGGTTTGGCTCTTGTAAAATTCGATAAGGCTTTGGATTGCTACGTTGTGTCATTTATGGCTGAACCGAAAGCTCAGGTTGTTGGCAATGATGCGGAATTGGGGTTGTCGGATGCTACCCTGATGGCATGGCAAGCGGCAGATGATAGGCTAACAATTAGTCTGAACGATAGTTTGTGCGAGTTTCTGGGTCTGGCCGAACCGATGCTTGAACTTTCAGTAACAAGCCTTAGAGCTTGGGTGTCTGATTTTGATTTTAAGAAATTGGGTGTGCTTAACCGCTTGATTTTGCAAAATAAGAGGGATAGTTTTGTAGAAATTGGGATTAAAAATAGCATTGGACATCAACGGTTTTTGCGTGTATTTGTATCCTCGTGCGAAAATTTGTCCGGTTTTTTTCGCGATATTACTATCGAATACCGCCAAAGGTTAATGCTATTACGTAATTTAAAAAATTACCGGCACCTTATAAGTCGTATGAATGCCGGCGTTTTTATTGCCAGGCTTCATTTTAATTCAGCGGATAACCCCGTTGATTATGAATTTGTAACTGTAAATCCGGCCTTCGAAGAATATGTTTCGAAAGAAAAGGAGGATTTAATCGGCCGAACTTGTTTGCAGGTTTTTGGAAAAGTGGATAAAAACTGGCTCGATATATTTAATGAAGTGGTAAATACCCAAGTGCCATACCGTTTTACCGATTATGATATTACAATTGGAAAATTTCTTGAGGTAAGTGTTTTTTCTCCGGAATCGGGACTTTTTGCTTGTACATTTAACGATATTTCGGATAAGGTTGATGCAATAAATGAAGCGCGTAAAGTAGGTTCGTATGCTCAGAAACTAATAGATATTATTCCCGATTTGTTTTATGTGTTTGATGCAAACGGGGTGTATCTCGAATGTAATACCCCCGAAAACGAGCAGTTGTTTGCATCAAAGAAGGATGTGCTGGGCCGATCTGTGTTTGATGTGATGCCGGCCTATCTGGCCTCGGTAACTGCCGCTAAAATCGAGAATGCAATTTTCATGAATTTAATACAGGAATACCAGTTTTCGATTAATAATGGGGCTGTAGAAAAATATTACGACGCGCGCTTCATTCCATTAGAAGATAAAAAAGTGGCGTGTATTGTGCGAAATATAACACAGCGCAAAGAGTACGAACTTAATCTCGAAATTCATCGGCGCGAAATTCTTAACCAAAAAGAATTTCTCGAGAATATTGTTAATGGTGTTAGTGTGCCACTTTGGGTGGCAGAAATAAAACACGATGGCGTGGTTGAATTTGTATTGTTGAATAAGGCATTCGAGAATCTTTTTCAACAAAAATTTACCGAAGGGCTACAGCTTAACGTATTAAAACGGAGTTACATTGGTAGTGGTTATCAGAATCTCTTTGAGCGTATTACCAACAGTGTAAGAAACATGAGTCCGAAAGTTTTTGAAGAGGTTATTAAAGTTGCTCGTAAACAGAAGTATTTACTTACCAGCTTAGTCCCGATAATGGACCTCGAAAACAACCGGATGCTCATTATTGGTTCATCTTATGATATTACCAATCAAAAGCAGATAGAAATAGATTTGATAGGGGCCAAAGAACTTGCTCAGGAATCGGATCGGTTAAAATCTATTTTTCTGGCAAATATGAGTCATGAAATCAGAACTCCGCTAAATGCAATTGTGGGCTTTACCGACTTAATTATCGAAGAGGAGATGACCGTCGAAGAGCGGGCAAATATGGTTCGGCTTATCGCAAAAAACAGCGACCAACTACTCAAACTAATTAATGATATTATTGATATTTCGAAAATTGAAGCCGGAGAATTGCGTATTCGTTCCTCGTTGTTCGATATTAATGAAATGCTTGATAATCTTCAGCCTGAATTTGATCAAATGCTGGTATTGTATAGAAAGGAAAAAGATTTAAAGTTAATATGCGAAAAACCCCACAATGGCGAAGAGGTGGTTCATTCCGATGAGAGTCGTGTAAACCAGATTCTTGCCAATCTTGTGGGTAACGCTATTAAATTTTCGCATAAAGGCAACATTACTTATGGCTATTGCATCAAGGCCGATGAATATGAGTTTTATGTACACGATAAGGGCATAGGAATACCGCAGGACAAAATTCCTATTATATTCGATTTGTTTAAGCAACTCGACGAAGGTAATACCCGCAAGTATGGTGGTTCGGGCCTTGGGCTGGCTATTTGTAAACGGCTAATTCAAAAACTTGGTGGCCGTATTTGGGTCGATTCGCAACCCGGCGAAGGGGCTTCTTTTTATTTCACCATTAAGCGAAGTTAATTTTTTTGTTGGATTTAGTTGTTTTTTTATCGCGATAAATTTTTTTGACTGTTGTAATTAATCGTTTCACTTATAGTATTGTACAATACTTCGATTATTAACAATTGATTTGTGTTACCTGTGAAGGATAGTTTTTAAATTTGAGTGTTGGAAATACAATTAAGTGTTGAGGTTGGCGAATCGTTCCGTTCTCGTGCAACTATAACATTGCGGACTTTTAGCCTTACTACATCATACAAAGGTTGTAAATCCATTCTTTTAATTTAAAAATTTCTTTTATAATGAAAAAACTTTACGCTTTATTTTTCCTTATCCCAATGTTATTTAGTTGGGTAGGTGTTTATGGTCAGAACCTATTGACCAATGGTGATTTCGAAACGGGCGCACTTTCCCCATGGATTGTGGTAACAAACACAACGTCGGGAGGTGATAATTTTAATGCTACTTATGCTAAAAGTGGGTTGTTTGGGTACTACTGGAACAAAGCGTCTCAAAATGCGGTACGAAGAGCACAGGTGGTAAATGTTACGGCCGGAAAAACCTACAAGGTTACAATTAACTATAAATTTATTGGCGGAACCGGTTCAACCACACCTTACAACGCATTTTACTTTATCCCTGTTGGCGAAACGTTTACTGCAACTGTAGATTATACCAAAGCCGAAACAACTACCGGTTCGAAGGAATACTGGATTCCTTATCCTACTGCCCCTGTTCCCGGTAGCTGGACTGAGTTTTCTTCATTTGTAACTGCCCCAGCCGGTGTAGACCGATTATTTTTTGAAATGTATTGGAACAGAACCACCCTGTATTTGGATGATATAAGTATTGTTGAAGCTGCAGCTACGCCTACGGCCACCATTGCACCGCTTCAACTAACCAACTTTAGTTATACTTTTGGTAATGGTCCTTCTGCATCTAAAAGTGTGAGTTTATCTGCAATTAATCTTACCGGCAGTCCGGGCAATCTCACCATCAATGGAAGTACCAATTATGAGGTTTCGGCCGATAATATTAGCTTTGGTGCAACGGCATCTATCCCGTATGCTTCGGCAGTATTGGCTGGTACGCCAGTATATGTAAGGCTGAAACAGGGTTTGGCAAAAGCTGTATACAGTGAAAATGTAACAGTTACAGGCGGAGGTTTAGCAACGGCTTTGCCTATTCCATGTAGTGGATATGTTCCTGTTGAATATACCTGGACGGGGAGTGTAGATAACGACTGGCAAGTTGCCGGCAACTGGAGTCCGACGCGGTCTGCTGTTGTTGCATCGGATAAATTGATTTTTAATAGTGGAGGAATTGTTACAATAAATAACGTGCCTTCAACAGAAACCTTGAGTCAGTTTATAATTGAAAATAATACAAGTGTTTCACTTCAGGCTGCGGCAGATGCGACCATTACCCTCAACGGTTCAACCGGTGAAGATTTTGTGGTAGGCTCAGGGTCATCTTTAACATTAACAGGTACAAATGCAAAAATCGCCATTTCGTTAGCCGTTGGAGCCAGTGGTTCTGTGGGTGGAAATATAATTTTAACCGGTACCGATCCTGCCAAAGGCCTTAATCACCAAATCCGGTCGCTTGATCCTGCAAGCTTAAATATTTTAAGTGGTGCAGTGGTTACCGGTGGAACCAATTTTACCGGATTTCCTTTTGGTACAGCACCAAGTGGATGCGTTATTTTTCAGGCTGGTTCGACCTACGTTCAGGCCTCGGGCGATTCGCCTTTTGGAGGTTTACAGGCTACCAACGTAGCTGTTTTTCAAACCGGAAGCTTATTTAAATTTACAGGTTCTGTAGGAGGAACAGGTCTTGCTCCTATTACCGTTGCGCCTATTATGCACCAGAAAACGTATGCTAATTTTGAAATTAGCAGTGCCAATTCGGCCGGGGCAGCTGTGATTACAAATCCATGCACTGTAAATGATTTAACAATCTCTGGTGGTACATATACCATTTCGGGCAATTCGGCAGCTTTTATCGTTAAAGGCAATATTGTGGTAGGAACTGATGGCGTATTGGTTTGGGGAACGGATGCCGCTGTTGCGCCAATAACTATTGGCGGAACTGCAACACAGAGTATTACCCTTTCAGGCAATGGATCTTTGGTTCAGGGCACTGGTTCTGTTTTAAGCATAAATAATAATGTTGAAATTAATTCGGACCTTACTTTGCCCGGGACAGTAAATATTGCTGCTGGTAAAATGGCCACAATATCCACAGGTAAAATGGTTCAGGTTGCAACACTATCAGGTTCAGGTTATTTTAAAACCAATGGCACCGGTGTTCTTAAACACTTGTCATCCGGCGCATTTTTAGTTGGTACGGATTTAGGTTCAGCCCCAATTACCTTTGCTTCAAATACATCGGCCGATATCATTTCGGTTAATTTGCAAGGTGCTTTGTCTGCCGCTGCAAACGATATTACACTTAGCCGCACAGTTGGTCTCGAATGGGTGGTTAAAGAAGCGGTAGATGGCGGAAACGATGGTACCATTACTTTACAGTGGGCACTTGCCAACGAAGGTGCAACGTTCGACCGTACAACCGATGTTAAAGTGGCTATGTACGAAGGTTTGAGCAGTTTGCCTGCCTCAATTACCGATGCAACTGTTTCAGGTTCAGGTCCGTACACCGTAACATTTAATGCGCCTGCTTCGTTTACAACCGGTGGCAGTCGGTTTGTTGTGGGAAATGCTGATGCATTTACCGTATACACCAAAATAAACAGTAACGCAGTAAAAGAGTTTAGCCTGTTCCCAACATTTGCTTCTACCGAAGTGAACTTTAAATCGCCATGTAACGTAAACGGTTATACTGTTTATGATATTTCGGGAAGAACCGTGTTTAATTCAAAGGTTAATAAAAACGCGGGAACTATTAATGTGTCGAACCTGAACAAAGGCGTTTATATGGTTAAATTTGAAACTGAAGATGGCCTGAAAGTGGCTAAATTTAAGGTTGTTAAGTAATTTCTGTAATTTAATTTTTCTTTAGTATATAAAAGGGGTGTTCTTTAACGGACACTCCTTTTTTTGTTAGATATTTATTAGAACTATTTTCTGGTGATTTTTATTTACTTATTAAACTGTAATATTGTGTAAGGAGTACACTTAAAAATATTGATGGGTGCTTTTAATTTGTATTGGGTCTAATCACCGTTGTGTTTTTGAAACAAATTGTTTTTTATCTATTTACTTTTAATATTCATGGTATGAGAAAATCTTTTCTTTTAGTATTGCTTACATTTTTAGCAGTTAATTTATTTGCACAAACGCCCTGGGCGTACTATCCATACGGAGGTAGTGCCGCCGCCGCTTATGCTGTGCCCGATGCCACATGCGACCAATTGTACGAAATCGAAAACTTTAAAAACAAGGGATATTCCGGTAATGTTGCCGGAATACCGGGACGAGAAATTGTTCTTTTCGATCAGGTAAGTGCTACGGCTGGAGGTTCGACCTATGCTGCTGAATATGGTGTTACTTGCGGTGCTTCACCCGCAGGAACTGCGGCATCATATTCGAACTTCAGAACGGATTGGGGTACCGGTACTTACGATCCGAAAGTTGGTAAATGGAATCCTAATCCTGAGACGCTTGAAGGTTGTGTGGGGGCATATTTTTTTCATACTGTAAATTTTACACAAGCCGGCGATTACAAGTTTTTATTTCGTATCAGGGGAAATGCCAATGCAACAACCGGCGTGGTAACAAATTCTACGGTTGTGGTTACGCTGTACAGCAAAAGCAATATTTCTACTCCTCTTGCTACAAAAACGATCAAGATTGACGGAATGAAATACAATCTGAAACTTGATGGAACTTATGGTACTGGTCTTATCGGTAATACATCAACCGATGGATCGGCAGAATACGCTGCCGATGGCGATTTTCTTATCGCAGCAAATCAATCAAGACCTGAGTGGGTACGCGGCACCAGTGCTGTTAATATTGCTACCCCAGGCGAATACGTAGTAAAAATTTCACAAACTGTCGGTTCGGCAACTGGTGGTATTGGTGGTTTCACCTTTCAAAGGGTAGCCGATGCACCAATTCTTTATACTAATAGTCCGCTTACAGGATTTCTGACTGTTGCCGGAGCTGAATCTTCGTCAAAAGTTCTGAATGTTGCAGGTGCCATGCTTACTGGTTCCGGTGATTTCGCAGTAACCGGTTCTGCAAACTTCGAAGTTTCGACCGATAATACAACCTTTGGAAATTCTGTTACGCTTCCTGTCGCTTCTGTTAATACTTTAGCCGGTGTAAATGTTTATGTAAGGGTTAAGGCTTCTGCTTCCGCAGGATCGCTTAATGAAAATATTACCATAAGTGCCGATGGTGGTACATCGGGTGCAACTGTTCAATGTACCGGTACGGTAAATGTTCCTGCTTCTTATACATGGAATGGAAGCGTAAGCACCGATTACACCGTTGCAGGCAACTGGACACCAAACCGAACAACTTCCCTTTCAACCGATGGTATTATTTTCGATGGTACAACGTCTACGGTTACCAACATTCCAAACCAAACTATTGGCCAATTGATGGTTAAAAACGGTGCAGTAGTTACTTTGAGTAACAACACGGCATCTTCTAATATAACCCTTTCGCTAAGTGGTGGTGCCGGAACCGACTTAAGTGTTGAGGCTGGTAGCCATTTGATATTGAACAGTAATGCTGCTTCAACCACAATGAACATTACCCTCAATACAGGTGCTACGGGTATAATTGCCGGTCAGATTTCGGTAATGTGCGACGAAATCACAACGGGTTCAAACCATAAAATAAACTCCAAAGTTGATGCATTACATTTTGTAAGTGGTTCTGTATTTCATGCAACAACCGGTTTTGCGAGTTATCCATTTGGTTCTTCTCCAAATGGTGGTGTAGTGTTTGAATCGGGTTCTACTTACCGTCATTCATCGGGCGACACTCCGTTTGGTGGTACCAATGCCACAAATGTTGCCGTATTCCAGGCCGGAAGTTACTATCTGTTTGATGGAAATCAGGCCGGCATTTCAGCTAAGCCAGGTGTTGGTGGAAAAACCTACGATGGGATATTCGAGATTAATACCAGCAATGGAGGAAATGTAATAGGCAACTCAAATCCTGCTTCAGATTGCAACTTTAATATCGTAAAAGTGTACGGAACGCAGTGGGCTATTGGCGGTAATACTGCCGGAGCTGTAACGTATATTAAAGGTAATGTTACTGTGGGTACTAATGGGTTATTCCGATTCGGGCTTAATCCGGGTGTTATTTCACCTGTAATATTTAATGGTACCTCTCCACAAACAGTACTTTTGGAAGATAATGGTGTGTTTAACAACGGTAGTGGTTCGGTAATGACCATTAACAACAATGTGACCTTTGATGGTAACGTGACTATCAATGGAACTTTGAATGTTAATGCCTCCAAATCACTCACTATTGCATCTGGCAAAACGCTTAACTTACCTTCCACTGCCGTCGTTTCAGTTCCAACGGATGCTACGCTAAGTATTAATGGTGCGGTGGCAAATGCTGGTACTATGACACTTAATGGTACTGTAAATGGTACGGGTTACGTTCAAACCAATGGCGCAGGGGTTGTTACTTCTACCGTAAATGGCGACAAAACATTCCCTATTGGTACTGCAACCACCTACGCGCCGTTTACATTTACCGGCAATACCGCCAACGATGCCATTTCGGCCAAGGTTAGCAATACACTGGCCGGTCCGGTATCGCTTAGCGATAAAATAGTGCAGTTGCAATGGACTGTTGTTAATACCACTCCGGGTGCAAATACAGGTACTATTACCTTGCAATGGCCGGCTTCGGCAGAAAATGGCGGCTTCGATCGTACTAATAACGTGGTTGTAGCGTTTAACGATGTTACCAATCCGTTTAGCAGTGCTACATTATTGTCCGGTACCGTAACCGGTTCCGACCCTTACACCATTACTGTTAATTGCCCTGCTTCGCTTACTGCCAACGATGTATTTGTTGTAGGGAATGCCGATGCATTTGCATTGTACACCAAGGTAGCCGATAACAAGCTTGTAAGCTTTACGGCTTATCCTTCGGTAGTTAACAGTGTACTCAAAATAAAATCGGGAGCTGTTATCGGTAATTATGCCATCCTCGACCTGTCCGGAAAAACTATTTTGAAAGGCCGGATTAATAAAACTGACGGCGAGGTAAATGTATCCGGATTATCTCAGGGTGTTTACTTTGTAAAAGCCGATTCGGACAACGGTTCTTCAGTGGCTAAATTTAAGGTTGTAAGATAAATTTCAATATTCAATAATTCCTTAGTATTAAGAGAGGGCATTCGGTATCGGGTGTCCTCTTTTATTTTGTGCGTTTTTAAAAAGCTATTAAGTTCACAATTACATTATCCTTATAACCCGGTCGGGTTATCCTTACAACGCACCTGAGTTATCCTTATAACAAACTTGAGTTATCCTTACAACATTAAGCACAAAAAAAGAGGAACATTTCGCATTCCTCTTTTTTGTTATTTTGGCTGAACCTCAAGCGGTTACTTTTCTACTAATAAAAAGTCGAGCTGGCGTTTGGCAAGGTTTGTACCCACTACTTCGATAGTAACTTTATCGCCCAAACGATACATACGGCCATATTTGCGGCCAATGAGGCAGTAGTTGTTTTCGTCGAACGCATAAAAATCGTCCTTCAAATCGCGTACACTAACCATGCCTTCGCAGGTATTTTCGGTTATTTCAACATAAATACCCCATTCGGTAACACCCGAAATAGTGCCGGCAAACTTTTGTCCCCGTTTGTCGCTCATAAACTCCACCTGTTTATATTTAATCGAGGCGCGTTCGGCCTGTGCAGCAAGAATTTCACGACCCGAACTGTGTTCGCACGCTTCTTCGTACTCATCCTGATTGACACTTTTGCCATTATCGAGGTAGTGTTGCAATAAGCGATGAACCATCATGTCGGGGTATCGGCGTATGGGCGAAGTAAAGTGCGTGTAGAACTTAAACCCCAAGCCATAGTGGCCAATATTGTGCGTGGTATACACTGCTTTGGCCATGCTGCGAATGGTTAACGTTTCGATTAGCCCTTGTTCGCCTTTGCCTTTTACCTCCTGAAGCAACGCATTGATCGATTTCGATAACGAATCGTTTTCGCGTTCGGATAGT
>QKHT01000008.1 GCA_003249935.1 Bacteroidota bacterium | reverse complement strand
CATGCAGGCCAATGCTGGTTCGAAACCCAATGTGGTCATCCTTTTTGCCGACGATATCAGTGCGCGCGAGTTCCCGATCTATGGATCGTCGGTATGGAGTTTGTGTCCCGTAGGTGGCAATACATCTGATTCAAAGTACAGGGCGTTTACACCGGTTATGGATCGCATTTCGAAAAAGGGTGTTTTTTTTAAAACGGCATGGGCCTCAACCATATGCTCGCCAAGCCGGGCAATGATGATGACCGGAAGGTATGCCCATTTGCATAAATGGTGGCATTTAAAAGATAAAGGTACATGGGTTAACGAAAAAGGAAAAAAGGAGACCTATCCTTTAAAGGCCAGTTCGCCTTATTCATTGGGTACCGTGGCGCACGCTGCCGGATATGCGACCATGTGGGCCGGCAAAACACAAATGGATTATGTAGAGGAATTGGGCTTTGATGAAGGTGCGTTTACACCGGGATTTATGGATGACGGAAGCCCCTATACCGATTTTAATATTGTGTCGAAAAAAGTTAACGGCAAAAGTGTACTGATAAATGAGGATACCGGCGATGAGGTGGAATATTATGCTCAAAGTGGGTGGTACTGGAAACCCAATGTGCAGTTGATGAACCATCCGGGTTCGAAAAAGCCAATCGAATGGTGGCCCAACACGCCCGAATCAAAAGCAAAATTTGGTTTAAATACCTATGGTCCGGATGTTGAGCTCGATTTTATTTTCGATTTTATTACACGAAAGGTTAAAGAAAAGCAGCCGTTTTTTGTTTATCATACCAGCCATTTGGGACACGATGGATGGGATTTTTTAAATCGCGATATTAATCCCGAAACCCGGAATAAGTGGCCTGCTACGCCAAAAATAGAATGGAAGGATGGTAAATATTACCGTACCGAACCCAACATTACCGGCGATAAGGGTAATTATAATACGCATGGTTCAATAAGTGAACCGGGCATCTTTTCGCACATAAACTATATCGACTACCAAATCTGGCTTTATCTAAATAAGTTTAAGGAGCTTGGAATCGATAACAATACAGTGTTTATTATTGCGGCCGACAACGGTACCAGCGGGTATGGAAAAGGTATTTATCAATCGCAAAAAGGGGTTCATGTACCGCTGTTGATTTATGCACCCTGCATGCATATGACCAAAAAAGGTGCTCAGGATCCGGTGGTAAATATCACCGATATTCTGCCAACCGTTGCCGAACTCGAAGGTGTCGAGTTTCCGGCCGATTATGAATTGAATGGAAAAAGTCTGGTGCCATATCTTACAACTCAAATCACCACGCACCGGCCTTGGATCTATTCTTTTCACCTCGACAAACAATTAATAAGAGGTACACATGTTATGATCGATGGCTATAATAAAGTGTATGATGTGACCTCATATCCTGCCGATCTTATTAGCTTTCCCGAAATTAAAGACTGGTCGAAATTTCCGTCTGGCTATAAGGCCGAATACGACAGTCTCTTAAAGGTGTTACCCCGGTATGATTTATATAAAACCGAACACAATGCACCCGAAGGCGGTATTGGCAAGGTATCGCCTTTGATCTTAGATTAGTAAACACTCTGCTCGATTACAATGGTTTTATATTCAATGAATTAACGATTTAGATGGTGATTTAGCTTTATTATTATTTATCAACAATAAAATGATAAACAACATGAGAACGGGTTTTACATATATTGCAAAGTTTATTCTGCTTTTGCCTGTTGCCAACATGTGGTGTGCAACAATGGCTCAAACTCCTCCGCCAGCTCCCGAGGGTTACAAATGGGTGGTTAACCCAAAGTTTACCGACGAATTTAATGGCACCCGGCTCGATACGGCCAAATGGTACGATCGCTCGCCGTTTTGGGTCAACGGTCGTAAACCGGCTACTTTTCGGGCTTATAATGTATCGGTAAAAGACGGGTTCATGCAAATAAAAAACGGCGTGCTTACCGGCGATTCGGTTTATTCTATTGCTGGTGGTGCGGTGGCATCAAAGGCTACCGATGGATTTTTTGGTTATTACGAATGTCGTTTAAAGGCATCGTCGATTACCATGTCATCTACTTTCTGGATGAAAAATTTGCCTCAAAAAGATAGCTGTTCAACAAACAGGCAAGAGCTCGATATTGTAGAGTTGGTAGGTAAACAAAAGGGTAAACTCAATTTTCGCGATATTATGCATGCCAATACGCATTACAGCATAACCACTTGCGATAAAAAGAGCGATACTAAATCGATAGGTGGAAATTGTGCCATTGTTCCGGCTGCCAACGAGGCTTTCCATACCTATGGTTGCTGGTGGGTCGATGCCAATACCATCCGGTTTTATCTCGATGGCGAATACAAATTCACCATTAATCCAAGTACCGAATACAGCAAAAAACCTTTCAATAGGCCCATGTATATGCACATGGTTACCGAAACGTATAATTGGGAAGAGCCACCAACAGTCGATGAACTCAATAACGACAGCATTAATACCACGTATTACGATTGGGTTCATGCCTATACATTGGTAAAGTCAAAATAGTTGGTTCACGCCATTGTTTTGTTTTTGGCTGAACCGCACTTGCAGGGTTGGTTTGTTTTTTTTTAGTTCTATGCCAATGGTCGTTAATAGCCGTTACAATTCAGTTGAAACTGATTTGTAATCGCTATTTTGGTTAACTGATGTATGGATTTGTGGATAATTTTCTAAATTGCACAAATTATTTCCAATACATAAAATCTCTGTATTATGGGTTTGAACCGTTTTTTTATCTCACTACTTGCTGCCGTCATGGTGGCGTGTGTTTCTATAGCCAATGCCGAAGAAACCCGGCTGTTTGTGTTGGCCGATATGGGTAACGAACCCGACGAAATGCAGCAAATGGTGCATATGGTTATCTGTTCAAACGAATTTTATCCCGAAGGGCTTATTGCTGTTACGGGTAAGTACCTTCGGCCCGAATCCAAAGAAGCATACCGTCGCGTAACGCATCCCGAACTGTTCTTCGATATTATTGATGCCTACGAAAAGGTGTTGCCAAATCTTAAAAAACATGCCAATGGCTGGAAATCGCCCGAATATCTTCGTTCCATTGTTTGTGTGGGACAAGCCGGTTATGGCATTGCCGATGTGGGTGAAGGAAAATCGAGCCCGGGTTCGAAGCTTTTAGTGAAATCGTTCGAAAAAGCGGATGCACGGCCCTTGTGGATTGTAATTAATGCTGGATCGAATACGTTGGCACAGGCTTTATTGGATTTCGAAAATACCCATTCGCAGATGGAATTTAGTCGGTTACTCCCCAAACTCAGAGTATTCGAAAATGGGGCACAGGACAATGCCGGTGCTTGGATTTGTAACCGTTATCCCACCATTCACTGGGTTAGGAGCAACTACCAGACGTATGCTTATGGCGGACCCGGCGGTACTGATGGCAATGTCGTCACTAATCTTGGGCCTCAATTCTGGGGTGATTTTGATTATAGTATT
>QKHT01000158.1 GCA_003249935.1 Bacteroidota bacterium | reverse complement strand
GAGCTGGAAGAGTGAATTTTCGCGTTCAACGCCATCGATTATAAATGTGCCGTTAAAAATTTTATGCCGGCAATGTTCGCTGTTTACCTGACTGAACCCAAAAACTTCACTGTCGGTGAGTTTGCGGCCAATGGTTGTGCTTACTTCATCGAGATAGGCAATTTCTTCACTGCTGAGCGCTAAGCCTTCCTGTTGATTGTATTCTGCAATGTTTTCGATATACACAATGGCATCGGGTTGTTTGTTGATGGTGAAAACCCGTTGGTTCAACCCATTATACATTCTTTGCAGCATGGGGTCGAAAGTGGCATGTTCATTTTCGACTTCGAAAAATTCTTCGATACGTGCAATACCGGTTAAGCCCATATTTTGGGTTATTTCAACCGCATTTGTACTCCATGGTGTAATCATTTCGCGACGAGGGCCTACAAACCAACCATCGATTGTTTCGCCATTTAACGGTTGTGCACCTGAATACAACCAAACTAATTTTTCGATTTCTTTGGCCGAAAGCGCCTTTGCCACATCGGTGGCAATAATTGTGTTGCTTGTTGTTTTAAAGAAGAGAACCATTGGCAAATATCTTTTTTGCTTTTGTGCCGCAAAGGTAGTAATTAAATATTAAAAACGAGAACCACTTAATCGGCTAAACGTATGGTTTCAGTAGATAAATAAACAGAGATAAAAGTATGGCCTGATGAATAAAAATCGATTACAAAATTTTGAGTTATCGAAGAAATCGTGCATATTTGAATTTAGTGTAGAAAACTGAAAAAGCATTTATCATATATAACCTAATGTTATGTTTACATCAAGTGATTTAAAATTCTTAAGTGAACGGGGTAGTAAAATTGAAACTGTAACGCAACAGATACAGATGTTACGCGAGGGTGTACCTCCAATAAACATTGAGCGGGCAGCAACCTGTGGCGACGGTATTGAATGTTACCAAACTGTTGATGATTTGATTGAGAAGTGGGACCGTTATATCGAAAATGGCGGTTCGGCGTTAAAATTTGTGCCAGCTTCGGGTGCAGCAACACGTATGTTTAAAGAGTTATATGAGTTACTTAATGGCCATATTGCTTATTCGGATAACAAAGAAGTGAAACGTTTTTTTGAACATATCGAAGATTTTGCATTTTATCAGGATTTGTCGGTTTATACCGATGCAATTTCAATCTCGGATGATAACTATTTTGTAAAGGTGGTGAACCGATTGCTCGAAAAAAACGGTTTGCAATACGGTACGCTTCCAAAAGGACTACTCAAATTTCATAAATATAAAGATTCAAGCCGCACCTCGTTTGAAGAACATCTGGTCGAAGGTGCACTTTATGCGAAAAGAACCGATGGTAAGGTTAAACTCCATTTTACAGTGAGTCCCGATCATCTCGAAAAATTCCGAAAACTCGAGCACTCTGAAATTAAAAGCTACGAAAAAGCATTTGGATGTAAATTCGAAATCGAATATTCTGTTCAAAAACCCTCTACCGATACCATCGCTATTGGCATGGATGGCGAACCATTTCGAAATCCCAATGGTACATTATTGTTTCGTCCCGGCGGGCATGGTGCGCTCATCGACAATTTGAATGATATTAGTGGTCCGGTAATTTTTATTAAAAATATTGATAATGTGGTGCCCGATAAGCTAAAAGAACCCACCATTACATACAAAAAAGCACTTGCCGGAAGACTAATTGGTATTGTAAAAAATATTCATTCTGCATTAAACTTACTCGACAAAAAGGGTGAACGGGGATTAAAAGATGCCATTGATTTAGCCGTAAGCAGTAATGCCACATTGTTGCCTTCCGGTTTCGAAGCACATACACCGGCTCAGCAAATGGCTATAATGTACAAGTGGTTGAACCGGCCGATTCGGGTATGTGGCATGGTAAAAAATACGGGTGAACCGGGTGGTGGGCCTTTTTGGGTGAAAAGTAGCGATGGCAGTATATCGTTACAGGTTGTTGAGAGTAGTCAGGTTGATTTGTCTGATAGTCATACCGCTCAGATTTTTAATAGTGCCACGCACTTTAATCCCGTCGATTTAGTGTGTTATGTAAATGATTATAAGGACAATAAGTTCGATTTAAAAAATTTTGTCGATAACACCAGTGTGTTTATATCCGAAAAAACGAGTGGGGGAAAAAAGCTTAAAGCATTGGAATTACCCGGATTATGGAATGGTGCAATGGCTAATTGGATTACAGTATTTATCGAAGTGCCATTAGAAACATTTAATCCTGTAAAATCGGTTAACGATTTGTTACGACCTCAACATCAATAGATTCCATTTTTTATAATAAAAAAGCAGTGATGTAAACGCTCATTAATTACATCACTGCTTTTATTTTTTTTATTGAACCGGGGTTTACGTCTGTTTGTATCTTTCCATGGCATCTGATACATGCTTTGCCTCGCCCAATTTACCGTTGATTACAGCTACAGCGGTTACTTCGGCTGAAATACACTGTTTTTTATCCGGCAATCTGTAAATTTTTTGGTCGAATATATACTTAATCCCTTCCTTTTTAACATTGAGACACGATAAAAACCGATCGCCACTTTTCAATGGTGTTTTAAACGACATGGATAGTCTGGCCACAACCAAGTCGATGCCCTGGTTGTGCAATTCAGCAAAATCGAGCCCAAGTTCGCACAAATATTCATGTCGGGTATGTTCGAGATAGTTCTGGTACACGGCATTATTTACAATGCCTTGTATGTCGCATTCGTAATCACGTACTTTAAATTCGAGCGCAAATGTGCAATGGCTAACCATACCTATTGTACTTTATTTTGTAATACAACGAGTTCGGCACCTAAATCCAGTGCGGTCTTATTCATTGGAATCAAATGGTGGTGTCTTTCGGGAATTGATTTCTTCAAACCGGCAATCACATGGTCAATATCCACTACGGGGCATATTTTGAGGTAAGCACCAAGTACAATCATATTGAAGGTTTTTACCATGTCGCGTTCGTAAGCTTTGGCTGCCGCATCCACGGTGTAGATGTGAATATCTTTTCGCGTAGGATGATGTGTAATGCCGTTGGTGTCGTACAATAAAACGCCACCCGGTTTTACTGCTTTTTCGAACTTATCTAACGAGGGTTGGTTCAGCACGATGGCACTGTCGAAGCGTGTAAGTACCGGCGACGAAATACGCGAATCGCTTATTATTACCGATACGTTAGCTGTTCCACCACGCATTTCGGGACCATATGAGGGTAACCACGACACTTCTTTGTCCTGCATCAGACCCGAGTAGGCCAAAATTTTTCCCATCGAAAGTACACCTTGTCCGCCAAAACCGGCTATAATTATTTCTTCCTTCATTTCAATCTCGTTTTTACGGTTAAATATCTTTTAAATCGCCTAAAGGATAAAATGGAAACATATTTTCTTGCATCCATCGATTGGCTTCTACCGGACTCATTTTCCAACCCGAGTTGCATGTTGATACGATTTCGATAAA
>QKHT01000223.1 GCA_003249935.1 Bacteroidota bacterium | reverse complement strand
CCCTCCTGTGTTTTAAATTCAAAATATCAACGTAATAGAACATGAACACAGCACTTGTTTACAGCTTTAACACCATTAAAACGGCCAGAGTTGCCGAACATATAAAATCGTACTGGGGCGATGATTTAACCATTATCAATGCCGAGGAGGCCAATGGCAGGCAACTTGCATCGTTCGACAATCTGATTTGTGGTGTACCCACCTGGTTCGATGGCGAAATACCGAATTATTGGGACGAAATGGTACCCGAAATTGAAGCGGAAGATTGGTCGGGCAAGAATGTAGCCGTTTTCGGACTTGGCGATCAGGTAAACTACCCCGAGAATTTTGTGGATGGGATAGGTCTTTTAGCCGATATTTTCGAAAACTGCGGTGCAGCCATTAAAGGGTTCACACCGATAAACCACAGCGATTTCGAAAATTCACGGGCCATACGCGAAGACCAGTTTTGCGGCCTTGCACTCGACCTCGAAAACTACCCCGGCGAGGCAAACGGGCAAATGGAAGCGTGGGTAAAACAGCTCAAAGAAGAGTTTGGAACAAAATAATCATCGTTTTTAAGTCAATATTTCCGACAACCACCTTACGTCCGGAAAAAATCATTTTCACGTTTTGCGTAAAATGCTATCTTAGTGGCCTTAATGCAAAATTTACAAGAATGAAACTGATTTTTTCCGGATTTTTATTATCGCTCCTCATGATTACAGGATGTAAAGTAAAGAAAAAGTCGCCGAAAACCCGTTCTTTGGCGAGTGGAAAACACCTTACGGCACTGTGCCGTTCGATAAAATTACTACAGCCGACTACATGCCGGCCTTTGTTGAAGGCATGAAACAGCAAAAGGTCGAAATTGAGGCCATAATAAACAATACCGAAGCACCTACTTTCGACAACACGTTGGTGGCAATCGACAAAAGCGGCGCGTTGCTCAAAAAAGTATCGTACGTATTTTTCAATCTGTCGTCGGCCGACACCAACGACTCGATACAGGCCATTGCCAAACAATTGTCGCCCATGCTTTCGGCACACAACGACGACATAAACCTTAACGAAGGTCTCTTTAAAAGGGTAAAAGCAGTTTATACGGCAAAAGAGCGTTTAAGCCTTGAACCCGACCAACTTCGCCTGCTCGATAAAATTTACAAAGACTTTGTACGTGGTGGTGCCGATCTTACGCCCGAGCAAAAAACCGCATTACGCCCCATCAACGAGCGCCTTTCGATGTTGTCGTTGCAATTTGGCGATAATGTTTTGGCCGATAATAATGCATTTAAACTGTTTATTACCGACACGGCCGACCTTGCCGGACTGCCCGAGGCGGTAAAAGCCACAGCGGCAGCAGCAGCCAAAGCCGATGGCAAAGATGGCCAATGGCTGTTTACCATCGACAAACCCAGCATGCTACCGTTTTTAACGTATGCCAAAAATCGCGAACTACGTAAAAAACTCTACGACGGATACATTAACAAGGGGAACAATGGCGGTTCAACCGATAACAATGCCATTATTGCCGAAATTGTAAACCTCCGCAGCCAAAAAGCCAAACTCTTTGGTTTCGAAAACCATGCCGCTTACGTACTCGATGTATGTATGGCCAAAACACCCCAA
>QKHT01000174.1 GCA_003249935.1 Bacteroidota bacterium | reverse complement strand
TATTAATGCTTTCAAAGAACGTCTCTTGTTTTTTCGCTCTGCTTTTTACAAGCCCTCCGGCGAGTTTTTCAAAGCGGCTGCAAAGGTAAACATCTTTTCGTTACTGCCAAATGTTTTTAGAAAAATAATTTAGTTTTTTTTCTTCGTGGTTCAATTGACATAATTAAAATTATTCACAAATCTAATTGAATAGAACAGTATTTCGTCCGGAATAAAAATCGTAATTAATATGTTGGACATGTGCCTATACACTCTGACTTTGAAAATCCACGGATTGCAGATTCGCTAAAAAAAATACAATGATATTTTTTAAATCAAAGTGGCACAAATGAAATACTTTTTGAAAATAAAAAAAATGACAGATAAAACCATCAAATTTGCAACCTTCAACAATACTCCTTTCAATAAAACGCAACGTTTTGCGATTCTTTGTTTTTAAAGCGAAAGGATTGCAAAGATACACCAAATACAATTAAACAAAAAAACAAATTAACATTATTTAATCATATATATTCTTGTCCAAATTACGATAACAACTAAGTAATTCACTTTCAGTATAATATTCTGAATCGCAATTTAGTAGTTTTATAGCTTCTGAAGTTATAGTACCTTTCGACAAAAAAATAGTATGAATTAGATTAAGCGTTTTTATAATGTAAAATGCGTCGAAATATGCAAAAAAACGTTTTACAAAAGTTTGTGTTGTACTTGAATTATTCTTGATTTCCTCTATTTTAGATTTGAATTCTTCTAATGCAATAACTTCTCTTAGAACCGAATGATTTTCCACGTGCAAAAGAATATCATCCGGGTTACATTTAAAAACGCAATCAAAGAGTGATTTCAGATATTCAAATGCTTCAAAACGATATGTCATAAACAAACCATCCTCTAAAATTTTACCTACTGCAATACCGGTACCAAACGGAACTCTATTTGACATGCGAGCAGATGGCGAAATAGTTGTTGTTACCAGCTCTTTAAAGCGGCCTATTTGAAACACCTTATGTAAAAAATAAAAATCCTCAGCTCCTTTTCTTCGGTTCATACCTCCAGATTTAACATACAACTTTGCAGAAATTGCAAATGCAGAACCTATTGTATGTAAAGAATATGGATAACCACAATAATTAAATGCCTGTTTTACGTACCTTAAATGAAGTTCGTACAATGTGATGGCTTGATTTATTTTTATAGTCTCACTATTTAATGGATGTTCAAAATAAATGGTGAGACCTTCAAGCTTTTTATCAGTTAAAAAAGCTTGCCATATTTCAACCAGATAATTTGGTTGAACTAAAGTATCGGCATCAAGGGCAATAATAATACCATCATTAAATTTATTGCAATTGTAAAATCTCAAAATGGCAGCATCCATGCCTATTTTTCGAGCCATCCCTACCCCGGCATGTTTATGTGGGATATTATCAATCCAGATCGGGAATACTTTAAAAGGTTGTTCTTTTAAAGTATCGAGATAATCAAAAGTGGCCCTGTTTTGTAAAAATACCGGTTCAGGCACATTTTCACCTGAATTAATAACCACAAATATCTCTACATCTGTGTCCGGCGGGGTACAGTTCATTAATGACGTAATTGTTTTATCAAGTTCAGGCTCATTATAACATGGTATAACAACAATTAATCCGGGAGAAGTATTAAATTCTTCTCCCGGATTAATAACTATATTATGCAATTGAATATACCTCTCGGCAATATTCATTTAAACTTATTTTTGACCATTTTTATATCTCTTATTCAACACATCCAATACTTCGGCTGTGATATCATACCCTTTTTTAGAGTGTAATACTACTCCACCAAGTGTATTATTTAAAATCATTTCATACTTACCATTATAATTAAAATCGCGAAGAACATTTGTAATTGTGTCTAAAAGTTCTTTCGAAATTTGACGTTGCCGATCGAGCAACTCTTGCGACAATTGTCCGTCGAGTTCTTGAAGTTCACGTTGTTTACCAACCAATCGCTGATTTTCGCTTTCAGCTCTTTCGCGACTTAAAAAACCATTATTCTGAAGTTTTCGGTTAAACTCAGCCATTTCAGTTTGCAAAACTCTTGCTTTTTCGTTCAGATTTACGCGTGAACCTTCTTGCTTTTGAATAAAAGACTCGTTTAAATCCTTGGCATATTCATATTTTGCCAAAAGAGAATCGGTATTAATGTAAGCAAGATTAAGACTTCCGGATTTTGTTGAAATTACGCCGTCTCCATTTGTTGAATGAGGCTTTTGATTTCCGGAGAAGACTTTGAATACCAGCAGAAGTACGACTGCGATGAGTACATAAGTTGAAATTGTTGTGAAATTCTTCATATTTCAGTTATAATTAATAGCTTGGCAAAGTTATATTACGTTTTATTACTTCAAAGTGATTTAGCAAGATTAAACAAACGATTAACACTAATTAACATGTAAATTCATCCGAATAATCTTGGGCAACCTGACTATAAAGTTTAGAATAGGGAGAAATCTCATTACTGGCAAGTTTATCCTGCGTGCGGGCACAAAAAACGCCCTTTTTTGCTAATGCTTTATTGCCTCCTATGTGGATATTTGGAAATCGACCGCTTTTTGAAAAGAGAATTTTGATAGCGAGAAAAAACATGACAACAGCCATTAAAACTACAGTAAGCAGAAATACTTTAATCATTTTGAAAGAATTTATAGCAAAAATACAGAATGTAACCTCATGAGCGCCATTAAAAATCACAAATATTCGTTTATTTAGTTAACAATAGTTCGTCGAACACCTATAATATGTTGATTTTAAATGCATTACACAATAGTGTTTATTTTCACAAATTACTGAAGATAAGCCTGTTAAATTTTGTCGAACATCGAACATCTAAAATCTAACGATTAATTAGTTAAAAGAGAATATAAAAAATTTAGTACGTACATGCACAAAATTATGGGCAATAAACATTGATTAAAAACAAAATTTTGGGTGTTATAATCATCAAATGATAAAAAAATGACAAGATTGTCAATTTTTTTTCTTTATTTGCTTTCAAAACAGACAATATGCAACCCAGTTCAAATAAATTCGGTTTAAAAACCGGAAATATTAATCCGCAAAAGGGAACTATCCTCATTGCAGAACCATTCTTGCAAGGTTACCACTTTTCGAGATCAATCGTTCTGCTTACAGAACACACTCATCAAGGTTCAATGGGTTTTGTGCTCAACAAACCATTAAATTTAGATTTAGGAAGCTTAGATATTGAATCGATTATATTGGCAGAGAAAATAAAGCGTATTGGTATATCGAGCGGAGGGCCTGTAAATTCTGAGCGGCTTTTTTACATACATCGTTACAGCCAAGTAGCTAATTCGCTTCAAATAGATGATTTTACTTTTTTTGCAGGCAATATTGATGAATTGTTTGAACAAATAGAGACAGACATTAATCCCGAAGAAAATGTTCGGTTTTTTGTAGGATATTCAGGATGGTCGCCGGGCCAATTGAAAGATGAAATTGAAGAAAATGCCTGGCTTATTGCAAAGGCTGATCTTGGATTTATTTTTCAAAACAATACCGAAAAGCTTTGGGATGAAATGATTAAGCAACTTGGGGGCAAATTTCTGGACTGGCTGACATTCCCAAATAATCCGGCAATGAACTAATATTAACAAGGTTAAGCAAATACGTAATTCCACGAAAAATGAAGACAATAATAAACTTATTCGAAGATAGTGTAAAGAAGTATTACGATTTAATATTTTTGCAGGACAATAAAACCGGCGATTATGAATCGCTTACATATGGGCAGGTTCATCAGAAAGTGTTAGATTTGGCGGCGGGATTACATGCGATGGGGCTAAGAGCAGGAGAACGGGCAGCCATACTTTCTGAAGGCCAATCGGATTGGCTTATATCAGAGTTGGCCATATTGTATTGCGGAGCCATCAATGTACCACTTTCAACAAAACTTGAAGCAGATGACGAGTTATCATTCAGACTAAAGCATTCCGGTTCAAAAATAATCTTCGTTTCCTCGGTTCAACTTATAAAAATACGCAAACTAATTGATCAATTACCTTTAATTGAACACATTATAATTTTTGATTCAATCAAAGACTTAGCATTTAAAGAAATTCGAAAAGAAGAGGTATATGTATTAGGTGAAGAATATCTTGAAAAACATCCGGAAATAATAACAGAAACCTCGAGCGATGTAAGGCCGGATGATATTGCAAATATTTCCTACACATCAGGCACAACAGCGGACCCCAAAGGCATTTTATTATCACATCGAAACTATACCTCTAATGTAGAACAAGCTGCAAGTCTGATGTATCTGGAGCCGGGAGCGAGAACCCTCACAATTCTGCCTTGGGATCATGCATTTGCGCACACTGCCTGTTTATATACATTTATGTACTATGGTGGAACCATTGCGTCGCTGCAAATTGGTAAAAACCCAACAGAAACATTAAGAAATATTTCAAAAAACATACAACAGGTGAAGCCACACATTATGATGAGTGTACCGGCTTTGGCAAAAAACTTTAGAAAAAACATTGAAAACGGCATAAAGGCAAAAGGAAAACTAACATCTTATTTATTCAGAACCGGAATTTTGTTATCTTATTGTTACAATGGCAATGGCTATGACAAAGGGAAGGGCATGAAAAAATGGTTAAAATGGAGTCTGAATATTTATGATAAACTGATATTTTCGAAAGTAAGAGCAGGATTTGGGGGCGAATTGCGTTTTTTTATTGGAGGAGGTGCTCTATTAGATATAGAGTTACAGCGCTTTTTTTACGCCATCGGTATTCCGATGTTTCAGGGTTATGGGCTTAGCGAAGCATCACCAATTATTTCATCCAATACTGATCAAAAACATAAACTTGGTTCATCGGGTTTTTTGGTTTCTCCAATGGAACTAAAAATAATAGACGAAAACGGAAATGAACTGCCCAATTTTCAGCAGGGCGAAATTGTAATTCGGGGAGAAAATGTAATGAAAGGTTATTGGCAAAATGAAAAAGCTACCAAGGAAACGCTGAAAAATGGGTGGTTACATACAGGTGATTTAGGATATATGGATCAGGATGGGTTCTTATATGTACTTGGTCGTTTTAAAAGTTTGCTGATTGGTAGTGATGGGGAGAAATATAGTCCTGAAGGTATAGAAGAAGCGATAGTAGAAAATTCAAAATATATTGATCAGATTATGCTTTACAATAATCAGAATCCTTTTACGACAGCCCTTGTGGTACCGAATAAAGATGCATTGAAACACTTTTTAAAAGTACATCATTTGCATCCGGAAAGTGAAGCCGGGATAAAAATGGCATTGCAACAAATACAGAAAGAGATAAATAGATATAAGACAAACGGAGAATTCGGGAAACTGTTTCCATCAAGGTGGATACCTACCACAATAGGTATATTAAGTGAACCATTTAATGAAGAGAATAAACAACTGAACAGCACCATGAAAATGGTTAGGGGAAAGATTACTGAACATTATTCAATACGGATAAACAAATTATATGATCCGGAATCAAAAAATATTGCAACCCCTGAAAATATGGCATCAATGGCAAAAATTTTGGTCTAATTTATTAAACCAAGTCTTGCGGTGTAAAAAAGAAAGCCATTTCGCGATAAACATTTTCTATACTATCGCTACCATGCACAGCATTTTCGCGAGTGCTTTTAGCGTACATTCTTCGAATAGTACCGGGCTCGGCTTTGTCGGGATCGGTACTACCAATAAGATGACGGAATTCTGCAACTGCATTTTCCTTTTCTAAAACCATAGCTACCACAGGTCCCGATGTCATGAACTCTATCAATGGTTCGAAAAAAGGCAATCCCCGATGAACGGCATAAAATTGGGTGGCGAGCTCCAAAGACATTTTGGTTAATTTCAATCCTTTAATAGTAAATCCGTTATCCAAAATTACGGAGATAATATTTCCAAGAAGATTCCGGCTCATAGCGCCAGGTTTTACCATGGCAAAAGTGATATTAGATTCCATAAACAAAAGAATTACTTTACAACAAATATATAATTATTAACCTTTAATTCATTATCAATTAAATAAAAAAATTGATTTTTGCATAAATGAATAAAAGATGGCAACACAACCATTGGCCGAACGTCTGAGGCCAACAAATTTAGACGACTATATTGGTCAGAACCATTTAGTTGGGCCTGAAGCAGTATTGCGTCGTATGCTTGAGTCCGGCAAACTCTCATCGTTTATCCTTTGGGGTCCACCAGGCGTTGGGAAAACCACATTAGCACGAATTATTGCTCAAAAACAAGACCGGCCCTTTTACACCCTGAGTGCAGTAAACTCCGGCGTAAAAGAAGTACGCGAAGTAATTGAAAGAGCAAAAAAATCACAGTTTTTTAACAGTCCATCGCCTGTTTTGTTTATCGACGAAATACACAGGTTCAACAAATCGCAGCAAGACTCATTACTTGGGGCTGTAGAAGAGGGCATATTTACCCTAATTGGCGCAACCACCGAAAATCCATCTTTCGAAGTTATCTCTCCCCTACTTTCCCGTTGTCAGGTATATGTACTAAAAACGCTTGATACTTCCGATTTACGTAAACTAATGGCGAGAGCTCTTACGCTGGATCAACATCTTAAATCGTTAAAAGTAGAAATAGCCGAGGATGAAGCCATTCTTAAATTTAGCGGAGGAGATGCACGTAAACTATTGAATATTATAGACTTAATAACTCAGTCGATTCAAGAAGAAAATTTCAAAATAACCAATGAATACGTCACCAGATACCTTCAGCAAAACATCGCATTATACGATAAAAATGGCGAACAACATTACGATATTATTTCCGCATTTATCAAGTCGATACGTGGAAGTCATCCGGATGCCGCAGTTTATTGGATGGCAAGAATGATAGAAGGCGGTGAAGATGCAAAATTTATTGCACGACGTCTGATCATTTTGGCAGCCGAGGATATTGGTCTTGCAAATCCGAATGCCTTACTTATTGCCAACGCAGCGTTTGAAGCCATCGATAAAATTGGATGGCCCGAAGGACGGATTATTTTATCCGAAGCAGCAATTTATTTGGCCTGTTCGCCAAAAAGCAATTCGGCTTATTTGGCAATAAACGATGCCCAATTGGCAGTTAAAGAAACCGGAGCCTTGCCAGTACCCTTACATTTGCGTAATGCCCCAACCAAATTGATGAAAGATTTGGATTATGGAAAAAACTATAAATACTCACATTCATTCGAAGGCAATTTTATTGAACAACAATACATGCCAGATGGATTTGCAAGAAAATTTTACAACCCCGGAAACAACCCGCAAGAAAACGCAATAAGCGAACGGCAAAATAAGTTATGGCAGGAAAAAAAGACAGATTAACACAAAAACAAATAGTAGTTTACTGATTTAAAACTCATTACTTAGTGATTTGATACAGAGTTATAACCATACATAATCTATTTTGAGCCATTATAAATTACAAAAATTACCCAATATTGCTAACTCTAAATAGCAAAAAACAGAATAATAAGGTTATTTTTGTACCGTTTCAACAAAATAGCAACTATGCTCGAAGCTTTCTACAGAACACATAAGCATTTAGTCGAAAATCTTCATTATCCGATAAAACGGCTTTTAATGCAGGAAATAGACTGGAATAGCAGACTTATTGGAATAAAGGGAAGCCGTGGCGTAGGAAAAACGACGTTTTTACTTGCCATAGCCAAAGCATTTACGGGAACAGAGAGAGAATGCCTATACATTAACCTCAACAATTTCTACTTTACACAACGTTCGCTATTCGATTTTGCAGACGAGTTCTACAAGAAAGGCGGCAAACTTTTGCTCATTGACCAGGTTTTTAAATATCCGGAATGGTCTATTGAATTGCGACAGATTTACGACACGTTTCCAGAGCTTAAAATCGTGTTTACAGGTTCATCGGTAATGCGATTGAAAGAGGAGAACGCAGATTTATCGGGCAAAGTGGATGTTTACAATCTGAGAGGTTTTTCGTTCAGGGAGTTTTTGATGATTAAAACCGGATTGGAGTTTGAGGCATACCCTCTGGATGAAATACTAAATCACCATTCAAAACTTTCGAAACGGATTACAGAACAGATTAAGCCTTTGGCCTATTTTCAGGATTATATGCACCATGGCTATTATCCGTTTTTTACAGAGCAGGACAACTACTCCGAGAATCTTTTAAAAACAATTAATCTGATGCTTGAAATAGATGTTACCTATTTGAAGCAAATTGAATTAAAATATCTGCCAAAGTTGCGGAGTTTATTTTACATACTCGGGGCAGAAACACCCGGATCGCTCAATGTGAGTAAATTAAGTGCTAATATACAAACCTCTCGTGCAACGGTAATGAATTACATCAAGTACCTAAAAGATGCAAGGTTATTTAACTTATTATATTCGGAGGGCGAAGACTTTCCCAAAAAACCGGCTAAAATTTACCTTCACAACACAAATTTATATTACAGCATAGATAGGGATTACAATAAGCAACAACCATTGTGCGAAACATTTTTGTACAATATGTTACACAAAAATCACAAAGTAAATATAGGAACTTCACGCAATTTGTTTTTGGTAGACAAAAAAATCAATATCGATTTAAAGCTTGGCTCTAAAAAATCGCCTAAAATTGCCGATGTATACTATGCCACAGATATGATTGAAAATGGCAGCGGACTGAGTATTCCACTGTGGCTATTTGGATTTTTGTATTAAATATCGACAAAATATAACAATAAATTAGTAACGTTTCATAATAGACAAAAGATGGCAAGAGAAAAAAAGTTCATCACATGCGACGGTAATCAGGCAGCAGCGCACATCGCTTATATGTTTAGCGAAGTTGCTGGTATTTACCCAATTACACCCTCTTCTACAATGGCCGAATATGTAGACGAATGGGCAGCAGGTGGCAGAAAAAACATTTTTGGCGAAATTGTAAAGGTCGAAGAAATGCAAAGTGAAGCAGGTGCAGCAGGCGTTGTACATGGTTCATTACAAGCAGGTGCACTTACAACTACATTTACTGCATCGCAAGGGTTATTATTAATGATCCCTAACATGTACAAAATTGCAGGGGAACTTCTTCCGGGCGTTTTCCACGTATCTGCTCGGGCAATCGCGGCTTCGTCGCTTTCGATTTTCGGCGATCACCAGGACGTTATGGCTGCTCGCCAAACAGGTTTTGCCATGCTGGCAACCGGTTCGGTACAAGAAGTTATGGATTTGGCCGGGATTGCGCATCTGGCAGCGATTAAATCCCGTATTCCATTCCTTCATTTTTTTGATGGATTTCGTACTTCGCACGAAATTCAGAAAATTGAGATGCTTAACAACGAAGATCTTGCACCACTGTTAGATCAAGAAGCTTTACAGGCTTTCCGCAACAACGCGCTTAATCCCGAGCATCCGGTAACCCGCGGAACTGCACAAAACAGCGACATCTATTTCCAAACCCGCGAACTCTCGAATAAATATTATACCGCTATTCCTGAAATAGTGGAGTACTACATGGCTGAAATCGGCAAAATTACCGGTCGCGAATATCACTTGTTTGATTTTTACGGCGCAAAAGATGCTGAAAATATCATTATTGCCATGGGTTCTGTTACCGAAACCATTAAAGAAACCATCGACTATCTGATGGCAAAAGGCGAAAAAGTTGGATTGGTAGCTGTGCATTTGTACCGTCCATTTTCGGCAGAGCATTTGCTTAAAGCAATTCCGGCTTCGGTAAAACGCATTGCGATTTTAGACAGAACCAAAGAACCTGGATCGGAAGCAGAACCGTTGTATCTGGATATTAAATCGGCATTTTTCGGTAAGAAAGATGCACCGTTATTAGTTGGTGGCCGATTTGGTCTTTCGTCGAAAGACACTACACCTGCAATGATTGATAGTGTATTCGATAACCTCAAGATGAACGAACCAAAAGACAACTTCACTTTAGGTATTGTCGATGATGTAACCTTCCTGTCGTTGCCTTTGAAACCGGAAATTTCGTTATCGAAACCCGGTTCATTCGAAGGTAAATTCTATGGTTTAGGCTCTGATGGTACTGTTGGTGCCAATAAAAACTCAATTAAAATTATTGCTGATAATACCGACAAATACTGTCAGGCATATTTTGCATACGACTCAAAAAAATCGGGCGGATTTACAACTTCACACCTTCGTTTTGGCGATGAACCAATTCGTTCGACCTATTTAGTAAACACGCCGGACTTTGTAGCATGCCATGTAACTGCATATTTGGGCATGTACGATATGCTAAGAGGATTAAAGAAAGGTGGTACATTCCTTCTCAATTCAATTTGGGATGCGGAAGAAACAAAAAACAACCTTCCGGACAGTATGAAGAAGTATCTTGCTGAAAATGAGATTAACTTCTACATTATTAATGCAACCAGCCGTGCAGAAGAACTTGGTTTGGGTAACCGTACCAATACAATTATGCAAAGTGCTTTCTTTAAAATTGCCAATGTAATTCCTTACGACAAGGCTGTTGTGGATATGAAAAAAATGATTGTGAAATCGTTTGGCAAAAAGGGTGAGGAAGTAGTTAAAATGAACTATGCAGCGGTTGATGCAGGTGGCAACAATGTTATAAAAGTTGAAGTTCCGGCCGAGTGGGCAAAAATAACTGTAAAAGAAAAAACAGATAGTCGCAACATTCCGGCATTTATTAAAAATATTGTTGAACCGGTAAATGCACAAATGGGCGATGATCTTCCGGTATCGGCATTTCTCGGATACGAAGACGGCACATTCCCCGCCGGCACATCACAATACGAAAAACGCGGTATTGCTGTAAATGTACCAAATTGGATTAGTGACAATTGTATTCAGTGTAACCAGTGTGCGTATGTTTGTCCTCATGCTGCAATCAGACCTTTCCTTATCAGCGAGAGTGAAAAAGCGTTAGCACCGGAAGGCATTTCCGGCATTAAAGCCAATGGAAAACAGTTTGCCGGGCATGAATTCCGGATTCAGGTTTCGGTACTCGACTGTACAGGTTGTGGCAACTGTGCCGATGTTTGTCCGTCGAAAACAAAAGCACTTGAAATGGTTTCACTCGAAAGCCAAAAACCACAAGCTGCAAATTGGAACTGGTTATCGGAGAATGTAACCTACAAAGAAGCATTGGCCGACAAATTTGCAAATGTTAAAAACTCGCAGTTTGCACAACCATTATTCGAGTTCTCTGGTGCATGTGCAGGTTGTGGCGAAACAGCATACATAAAATTAATTACACAATTGTTTGGCGATCGTATGATGGTTGCTAATGCGACCGGATGTTCGTCGATTTATGGTGGTTCGGCACCAGCAACGCCTTACCGCAAAAATGCAGAAGGAAAAGGTGTGGCATGGGCCAACTCATTGTTTGAAGATAATGCTGAATATGGCTTGGGTATGGCTAAAGGTGTAAACAAACTTCGTGAACGTATTCTTCGATTGATGAATGAAAACATGGAAGTGGTTGCAGCCGAAACCAAAGCAGCATTCGAAGCATGGATTGAAGCTTACAAAGATGGCGAACGCAGCACATTGGTTTCTAAGGCTGTTGTTGATGCCTTAGCAAACGAAAGTGCACCGGTTGCTGCCGAAATATTAAAACTGAAACAATATCTTGTAAAGAAATCGTTCTGGATTTTTGGTGGTGATGGTTGGGCCTACGACATCGGTTATGGTGGTTTAGATCATGTGATTGCCTCGGGGGAAAACGTAAATATTCTCGTAGTAGACACTGAAGTTTACTCAAATACCGGTGGACAGTCATCGAAATCGACACCTGTGGGTGCTGTAGCAAAATTTGCCGCTTCGGGCAAACGAATTCGCAAAAAAGACCTTGGTCTTATGGCAACCACTTATGGTTATGTATATGTTGCACAGGTAGCAATGGGTGCAAATCAAAGTCAGTACTTCAAAGCATTAAAAGAAGCCGAGGCATTTGATGGTCCATCTTTGATCATTGCTTATGCGCCATGTATCAACCATGGTTTAAGAAATGGTATGGGACAATCGCAGGAAGAGATGAAACTTGCTGTTGAATGTGGATACTGGCACATGTGGCGTTTTAACCCAAGCCGTGAAGCTGAAGGAAAGAACCCATTTGAACTCGACAGTAAAGATCCGGATTGGAGCAAATTCCAATCGTTCCTGAAAGGCGAAGTACGTTATACATCATTGATGAAATCGTTCCCTGCTGAAGCCGCTGAGTTATTTAAAGCCGCTGAGGAAAACGCAAAATGGCGTTACAATGGCTACAAAAGACTGGCTGCTCAGGATTATAGTAAATCTGAATGATCATCAATGCGTAGCATAAATTAATAAGGCTGCACCAAACCGGTGCAGCCTTTTTTTTGTTAACTCTAATATTTATAAATTGTAAAAATATAATCGATATGAAACTAACAAAAACACTCGAATTTTTATCGGAACTACCATTAAACAACAACAGAAACTGGTTCAATGCAAACAAAACAAAATACACCGAAGCGATCGAAGAGTTTACCATATTTACCAATAAAATCATTCAGGGAATAGGCACCATTGACACAAGCATTGCTAATCACTCCGCAAAGGATTGTATGTTCAGGATTTATCGTGACACAAGATTCTCGCATGATAAAACACCATATAAAACACATTTTGGTGCTTTTATAACACCCGGAGGAAAAAATATGCTAAATGCCGGATACTATATCCATTTCGATGCAGCAGAAGCCTTTTTAGCGGCCGGCATACACACACCTCCTGCAAATATTTTACAACAAATCAGACATTCAATTGACATTAACAGCAAAGAATTTGAGAACATAGTGCAAAATAGCGATCTTGTAAACAGATATAAAATGACCAGCGAATCGTTAAGAAGTGCTCCAAAAGGGTTTTCAAATGATCATCCGATGATTAATTATCTGAAACTTAAATCTCACACCATTTCATTTTACCCTGAGATTGACATATTTTTAGATGAAAATAATATTGAATACATTGTTAATAATTTACTTATTGCAAAATCATATATTTCATTTTTAAACGCTTCAATTATATCTAATTAATTATCATATATTTACAATAC
>QKHT01000106.1 GCA_003249935.1 Bacteroidota bacterium | reverse complement strand
CCTCGGTAGGCTTTTGCGGATTAATCCGCGCAACAGATTTAATTCTTAGTGCCATAAAAAAAACAGTCTTTAAATTTTAGTCTTGGGTCTTTTACCAACCTTCTCACAGAGGGTAAAAAGACAACGGTGCAAATCAAAAAAAAAGACGATTTGTGCAAATAATGCAAAACCTTTTTTAAAATTTATTTTTTAAAATACTACGCACAAAATATTTATAACACTCTTTTTCTGTAATTTAACTCATCATAAATTCTCTTTACCGCCTTCATTTTTAACATATATAAAATAATGAATGTGGGGAAATGTGTGCCGAAGGCATCCCTTCGGGTGAGATGGGGGGATATGTGCCGCAGGCATCCCTTCGGGAGTGATGTGGCTGCGCATGTGGGGATGTGGCTGCGCATGTGGGGATGTGGCTACGTATGTGGAGATGTGGGGATGTGGCTGCGCATGTATTACAAGTCCACACGTTATGATGTTGCAATTTAGCCGATTTAAAACAATAGCCGTGCTTTTTCCGGTACGGCGGTTCAAAACAAAAGCCCTTATGTTTTACAACACAAGGGCTTTTTACTATCTTAAAAACGTATGTCCGTTAAATAATCGGCTTCATTGCGGTCATGGCTTCGCGCAATTCGGCCCCGATAACCTCAATCGGATGCCAGCGAATTTCGTCGTTCACTTCAATAAGCGTTTTGTTATCCACATGGTTCGAACCACCGGCATTGAACGATTTACCAATTACGTTGGTATCTATTTTAGCCATAAAGTCTTTCAACAACGGTTTGCACGCATGATCGAAAAGGTAGCAACCATACTCGGCAGTATCGCTGATTACGCGGTTCATTTCGAACAATTTTTTACGTGCAATGGTATTGGCGATAAGTGGCGTTTCGTGTAGCGACTCGTAGTAAGCCGACTCTTCTTTAATGCCACTTTCGGTCATGGTTTCGAACGCAAGTTCTACACCGGCTTTTACAAATGCGACCATCAAAACGCCGTTGTCGAAATACTCCTGCTCGCTGATTTCAACATCGCCGGCTGGTGTTTTTTCGAAAGCAGTTTCGCCGGTAGCTGCACGCCATGCGAGCAGATTTTTATCGCCGGCAGCCCAATCGACCATCATGGTCGATGAAAATTCGCCCGACATAATATCGTCCATGTGTTTTTGGAACAACGGACGCATAATGCCTTTCATCTCTTCGCAAAGATTAAACGCTTCTATTTTTGCAGGATTGCTTAAACGATCCATCATGTTGGTAATACCACCAAGTTTAAGCGCTTCGGTAATGGTTTCCCAGCCGTACTGAATCAGTTTAGAGGCATAACCCTTATCGATGCCTTTTTCGACCATTTTGTCGAAGCAAAGGATCGAACCGGTTTGCAATAAACCGCAAAGTATGGTTTGTTCGCCCATGAGATCCGATTTTACTTCGGCTACAAACGACGATTTCAACACACCTGCACGGTCGCCGCCGGTTGCTACGGCGTAAGCTTTAGCAATTTCGAAGCCGTCGCCATTGGGGTCGTTTTCGGGGTGAACCGCAATAAGCGTTGGTACACCAAAGCCACGTTTGTACTCTTCGCGCACTTCGGAACCCGGCGATTTTGGTGCCACCATGATTACCGTAATATCTTTGCGAATCTGCATGCCCTCTTCCACGATATTAAAACCGTGTGAATACGACAAAACAGCACCTTGTTTCATTAAAGGCATAATGGCCGAAACCACCGACGAGTGTTGTTTGTCGGGTGTTAGGTTCACCACTAAATCGGCAGTAGGAATAAGCTCTTCGTAAGTACCCACCGTAAAACCATTGCTGCTGGCATTGATATACGACTGGCGTTTATCTTTAATAGCTTCGGCACGCAACGTGTACGATACATCCAGACCCGAATCGCGCATATTGAGGCCCTGGTTCAGCCCCTGAGCACCACAACCAACAATGACTACTTTTTTACCCAATAATTTTTTTACACCATCGGCAAATTCCGAATTGTCCATAAATTCGCAAGTTCCCAATTGCTCCAGTTTCAAACGGAGCGGCAATGTGTTGAAATAATTTGCCATCTTATTTATTCTATTTTATTACGTTTCGTTAGTTACCAAAAACAGCGTGCAAATATAGCCTTTAATCTTGAAAATATGATATTTATCACGCGGCTTTTTTTATGCTTATTCGGCAGAATCGAGCATTCTGTCGCGTTCTTTCAAAAATTCGCTAAGCTTTTCGATAGGCGAACGGGTTATGGAAACACGTCCCGAACGAATAAACTGCAACACCCCAATCTGGTTCAGCTCTTCAAAAAACTCTTGGGTCTCTTCTTTGTGCCCTGTTTTTTCAATCACCGTATAATCCTTGGTTACTTCCAATATCCGCGCATTGTATTTACGCACCAACTGCTCGATGAGTGTACTGCCAATTAGTGCTTCGGTTGCCACTTTGTAAAGCGCAATTTCCTGACTAATCATTTCGCTGTTGGTGTGGTAAAACGCTTTAAGCACTTCCACATGTTTTTCTATTTGACCCACAATTTTGCGCACCACATCCTCGCTGGCATTTACCACAATGGTAAACTTACTAATGCCCTTGAGTGCACTTTCGGATACAGTCAGACTTTCGATGTTGATATGACGGCGGGTAAAAATAATGGTGATACGGTTGAGCAAACCGATATGATTTTCGGTATAAGCCGATATAATATATTCCTGTTTCATCTTTTTTTTCTTTTTATTTGGGTTGAACCATAATTATTACCTTTGTTACGCTTTTGTAGGCGGTTCGAGTATTACCTGCGACACCGATGCACCGGCAGGCACCATCGGAAATACATTATCTTCCTTTTCTACCACCACTTCGAGCAAATATGGCCCATTGTGCGTAAGCATGGTTTCCACAGCCGTTTCGAGCGATTCGCGGGCCGTTACTTTTTGCCCCGGAATACCGAAACCATCGGCGATTTTAGTAAAATCGGGATTGAAAAGTTCGGTAAACGAGTACCGCTTTTCGAAAAACAATTGTTGCCATTGGCGAACCATTCCTAAGAAGTTGTTATTAAGAATTACGATTTTAACACCAACATGATTTTGTGCGATGGTTCCAAGTTCCTGAATAGTCATCTGAAAACCACCATCGCCTATCACCACCACCACATCCTTTTGCGGCGCACCCAGTTTGGCACCCAGGGCAGCAGGTAAACCAAAACCCATGGTCCCCAATCCCCCCGAAGTTACACACGATCTCGGTCCTGAAAAGTTAAAATAACGGTTTGCAATCATTTGGTGCTGACCCACATCGGTCACTAATACCGAGCCTTTCGGCATCTTTTCGTTAAAAAGCCTGATTACTTCGCCCATGGTCATCCCCTCTTTTTCGGGATAAAGATCGTGCTTAATAACCTTTTCGTACTCTTTATCGGCATTTTTACGAAACTCACCAATCCATGCATCGTGCCGGTTTACAGCCACACCTTTGGTAAGCATTGGCAACGTTTTCTTTACGTTACCAAGTACGGCCACATCGGCTTT
>QKHT01000250.1 GCA_003249935.1 Bacteroidota bacterium | reverse complement strand
TTGGGCACTTTTAGCTTTTCGAGCGAGGTTATTTTGTTGCTATCCCACATTTCGATGGCTCTGGTGCCTTTGTCGTACTCCGAATTATAATCCGTTTTGCCCGAATTGGTGCAATAATATCCTGCTTTTCGCAAAACCAACGGATAAAATGTCTCGCACGGATAAATACGGTTCATCCGGTGAAATTCGGCCATGAGCGTTGTGGCATACATGCCGTTGATAATGGTGGTGCGGGCCGGCGAACATTGCGGACCGTTGCTGTATGCATTGGTGAACCGGATGCCTTGGGCCGCAAACGCATCGATGTTGGGCGTTTGTATGTCGATGTTGCCATAGCACGACAAATGGTTGGCCGACATGTCCTCGGTGGTGAGCCAAAGGATGTTTGGCCGGTCTTGTGCAGCACTGCTTGTGGCCAACGCAATAACAGATAGTGCTTTAAAGTGCTTTAAATTCATTTTGCTATTTGATAAATTTTGAAACAATTGTGGATGAACCGTTTTTTACGATTACAAGATAGAGCCCGTGGTTCAACCCCGATGTGGATATATAGGCTGAACCATTGGCTTTGCCGGTTATGCGTGTTGTGCCGGTGGCGCTAACTATTTTGTAGCTGAAATCCGAATGGGTTGTACAATTAATAACCAATTGATTAAATGGTGATTGGTAATTTATTTTTGCAGTGCCATCAATCACAGGCATTGTATAAAGTGCATTGCCAACGGTTATTTGCAAGGTGTTGCCAATGGTTGGGTCGGCATTTGCTTGGGCCTTAATGGTCACCATTCCTGCTTTTTTTGCAACCATCAGGCCGTTTTGGTCAATGGTCGCAATGGTAGTGTCCGAACTTTCCCATCTTACCGATTGGTTGCACACATCAGCCGGTTCGGTTTTGGTTGCCAAAAACAGGGTTTTACCGGGCTCGATTGAAGTACGATAATCGGTGGAGTAAATATTGAGTTTTTCCGGAAGGGTGGTTTTGTGGTTCAAAATATAATAGGCAACTTGCGACGAGAGTTCTCCGGCCAGTTCGTTGGCCGCTTCGGTTGTTAAGTTGCATCTGTTCAGTGCTTTTTCTTTCGAATTTACCGAGTCCGAAAGTGTAATCCATTGGGTGGTAGGGTAGCGGCATGGCACCGAATTAAGTGTACTGTCGAGCACGGTGCGGGCATTTTTCAGGGCAATAAGCAGCTGGCTTTTGTCGGCCGGATTTGCAGTCACCTCCAGATTGTCGAAATACACGTAGCCCAAATCAGTGGGTTTTCCATTCCACATGTACTTGTTATAAATTTCGATAGATGCGATGTTATCTGTTGATTTTAATAGGGTTACATTGGTTGCATCGGCTAATGTAATATTATTTACCGTCAGCGTTTGTTTATTGGTTTTTGTGTCTATTGTCAGTACCATGGTGTGGTCGGTGGCTTTGGGCACATTGGTTTCGGGTATCATATTTACCGATGTAACCGGATTTTCGGCACCATCAATCGAGGTTACGAGTTTAATACCACTGTTTAGTGCCACCATTGCTATGGCCTGGTTACTGCTATTGCGTATGGTTATGGGCACATTCAGGGTATTGCGCGAAACGTTCACTACAAATTTAAACTGATAGATACCCGATACCGGTGTGAAAGTGCGCTTGGCCAGCGGTTTGGCCGTATTAGCCGGGTCGAAAAAGAGTTCTAATCGCTGGTTGTTGAGGTACACCTGCCCGGTTGTATTTTGTTCTTTCCAGCCATTGGGTAAGGTTGAACCGCTATTGAAGTTATCGTTTATTAATGCCGGGCATCCTTCTGTTTTGCAACCCCATAACTGCCATTCTGTGGCAAACATCGACGTGTCGGGTTCGCCAACTGTGCCAAACATTGCACTGTAAGGTATTACCCCGCCGTTTATGAGTATCGAACGCGGATAATAGCCATTTTTTCCGAGCAGATAGTTATTCCAGAATGTACGCATGAGTGGTTTAGCCTTGTCTTCGATGTTTTGCAAAATGGCCCGGCCAAAGTTGGTTTCTGCATATTCGAGCAATACATTGAGGCCTTTACAACTGTTTCCCTTGTAAACCAGGGCTGCGGCACAGGCCGCACGTACTTCACCGTTTTCGGATTGGTTACTTGCTACCTCCTCAACCAATTCGGGCAGAACCGAAATTTTGTTGTTCCGGCTCAACTGAAAAAATCCCATGGCCGCCCAATAGCGTACTGCTGCATCGGGATTCTTTAAAAGTGTTTTTAATGCATCGGCATCGTTTGCTGTGGCGGTACCCGATAGTTCGGCTGCCGAAACCAATTGTTCGATGTTGTAATTTCGGGCGTTCAGCTTTTCGTAAGTGTTCATGGTGTCGCGCATCGATTCCGGGAAAAAGCCTAAATCTTTGTTCTCTCGAATGGCACGTTGCAGCAAACCCTTGTATTTCGCGAGTATCTCGCTATAATTTGATTCGTATGCCACATTGTTCATCTCGTCGGGGTCTTTGGCCAAATCGTAAAGTTCGTAGGCTACCATCGGTTGCCAAAAGTAGTTGTGCCACTGCGGATTGTTCTTTAATTCGCCATTGCGGTATTTCATTTCCCAATCGCGCAATCCCGGCATGCCCCACTGAAAATCGTTACGCCCACCGCTGCAAAAGGCTGTGTTGTAGTTCCATATAAATTTGTACTTCGCATCTGTAACGCCACGTGCCGGAATAAAATTGAGTTCCTGATTGGCTTTGTAAAGGTATATATAGTCGTGAGCGGCTTCCTTTGTGGGGCCGGCAAAGGCCTTGCCTTGGCAAAACGCCGGTTTTTGTATGCCGAGCAACGAGTAAATCGTAGGTGCGAAATCTGCGAAGCAAACCAATTGATCGCTTGTGGCCGGTTGAACCATGGGTGCCAGATGTTTCCATTTATCCGGAAAATAGATAATCAGGGGAACGCGCACCCCTTCGTCGCGAATATAGCCCTTGCTCCCCGGCAAACATCCGCCATGATCCGAATAAAAAAACACAATGGTGTTGTCCTCAAGTCCTTTGGACTTTAGCAAGCTGAGCTGACTGCCAAACCATGCATCGAGTTCCAATGTTTTTTCGAGGTGGTAGGCCATGTCGTTTTTAATGGTATCGGTATGTGGCAAATAGTTGGTAAAATGAACCGTTTTTGGATTGGCTTTGGTGAATTTTCGATCTTTGTAGAGTGTGCCGCCACTATCGTATTCGGTAATGCGGCTCATGTGTGTTTCGTAAAAGTTTATGGCCGCAAAAAACGGTTTGTTGGCCGGTACATTCAGTTTGCTCAACGATGTAACACTGTTGCTGTTCCAGATATCCATCGCCAGCGACCCTTTATCGTATTCCGAATTGTAGTCGGTTTTGCCCGAATTGGTACAATAATATCCATTCTGTTGTAAAATGAGCGGGTAAAAAAACCGGTAAGGGTAAATGCGCTCTTTGCGGTGCCATTCGGCCATCAGTGCGGGCGAATACATGCCGGTAATTAGCGTGGTACGGGCCGGCGAACATTGCGGACCGTTGCTGTATGCATTGGTGAACCGGATGCCTT
>QKHT01000074.1 GCA_003249935.1 Bacteroidota bacterium | reverse complement strand
GGTTGTTTGGCTTGTTCGGATTTACAATGATTTTACCAACTTCGGTGTTTTCGGTTAACCCATTGGTGATTTTTGTCCAGGTTTTTCCTTTGTCGGTTGTTTTCCAGATGTATCCGTAGGCTGCGTATCTTAAGCGATTGCCATTGGGTTCTACAACCGAACGGTGGTTGTCTTTCACGTTCCAGAAATCGCCTGCACCCACATACCAAATATTGTCGTTGGTAGGGTCGATTGCCAGCTCACTGTGTCGTGTACCTTTTTGTTCGTAATACCAGCCACGCTCTTCGGTAGGGTCAACACCCAAGTCCTTGTAGTCTTTACCAAAAGCACCAATCCGTTGCCAGCTATGACCTTTATCGTTGGTCGAGAAAATCCATCCGTTCCAATCAATGGCCATTCCAAAATCCGGATTTTGCAATGAAAAATCCATGTCAAGCACCCGTTTCATGTCCTGTCCCTGTGCATCGCAATCCTTGATCGTATGCCACGAACGTCCATTGTTCCAGGTTCCGAAACTCACATGCATATCCGGCCCCATAAACATGGCATTGGTATCGGTCGGATGACACCAGAATTCTTCGCAATAGCCCGACATACCGGGTCCAAAATTTTTCCATTCAACCGCAGGATCAGAAACGACCCGCTCATACCTTATTTTCCCGAAAAACATGGCATTGTCACCATTTTTATCAATGCATTTTGGTGTAGATGAAGCACAAACTGAAGGCCAGATCAATCCAATGAAAATCTTCACTGCTATGCTATTAAATATCACGTTCATACGATTACTCATATCACAATTTAAGACCATCCCACATATTAAATTAACTATGCGTGGTATAATATTTTACAAACAAGCCAACTAACCGACGACTAACCCGCTACTAATTCTATCTCTACATTTTCGCTTTAGGAAAAAATAAAGGTTATTACCAATGTGCATGTTTACAACGCGCTTAAGCAAATTAAAACAGCATATAAGTAATAACCATAATTTTACTATCTATTACAAACCGACTATTTTATTTCCGGAAATACACCAACCGTAAACGTTTTTCCAGCCTTTGCAGCATTTCCTTTAAATTTAGTGGTTTCGCTGTGGGATCCATAACTTACAGTTATTTCCGAAACCATGTCAAATTCACCCAACCCGAAATGCATCATATCCATAAAACTTTGAGCGTGCGACTGCCCTTGCGAACCAATACGGCGTAGAAACATCTGTTCATTATTGCCTTTTCGTGCAATGACTTTAACCGAAGCACCAAGCGAGGGAAAACGAAGCGGACTATTCGACCTGCCCACCCGTACAATCACATAATTTCCATTGGGATTTTCGGTGTTATTCTTAAACATCCGCCACAAACCGTTTTTCGATGACCCCAGCAAATCCAGTTTTCCATCTTTATTATAGTCAAAAACCTCGCCCTGATCGCCATCGGTACCATCGATAAACTGGGTAGCACCATGATTTTCTGTAACCGCTTCGAACGTATTATCACCCTTATTCATCAAAAACATATCTGAAATACGTGGTTCAGTATCATCAAATGTTGAACGACCTAAAAAAACATCGGTAAATCCGTTGTTGTCGAAATCGCCAACACTTACGCCTAAATGCATACCTCCGGAAGGAATTTTAGCTTTTGCAGTAGCATCAATATATTTGGATTGGGCCTGATCCCATTCGAGCAAAAGATCGTTTTCGCCCGTTTTGTATTTACTCCTTGCAATATAGAGGTCGAAATCGCCATCGTTGTCGTAGTCAATTTCTGCCACAGCTGTAGCACTGGTAATATCAAAAGGAAAATAAGAGTTATCCAATTGATAGTTCAATCCTGTACCAGTTTTTACCCAGGCTTGCAATGGATCGGCACCGGCAAAATACAACAAATCTAATTTTTGATCGTGATTTATATCGGCCAATGCGCCGTTTTCAAAACCGCAATCTTTCAATGCGCCGATATCGGGCAACATATTGAACTTATTATTTTTCCATTCGTATACGAATTTGGAGTCCGACAAATTGGTCGAAACCACCGTAGGATCGGGTGCATTATTGTTATATACCAAATCCAAATCTCCATCCTCATCGATATCTACAAAGAAACACGATCGTCCCCTTCCAAAACCATCAATACCAATGGCTTGCATCGATGGATCAACCTCAGTATCATTTCTGTTAAGATCTCTGCGCACAATATAATTATCACGACCGCCAATAAATTCAGCGGTTACCGGTAAATTGCCTCTGGTACCATTTGCTCCTCCCAATGTAAAAATAAGATCGGGGTAATCATCGGCATTACCAAAGTAGCCGGCAGAAAAACCATGATAATCGGAGCCTGAGGTTGGAATAGAAGTACTGGAATTTGTGCGTTGTACAAATGGAATAAATCCTGTACCGGTTCCCCAATACATTTCGGGACTAATAGAAACTCCAACATCTACGGTTTTACCACCACCATGATTACACAAAATCAAATCGTAGTTCCCGTCACGATCCAAATCGGCAATGGTTGGTGCCCAATATTTATTTGATCTTATAGTACTTAAACCCGAATTCGTATTGAGATAAGTAAATTTCGGAGACACCCATTGGGCAAATGTTGCTTGTACACCAAATACTGCAACAATGAACAGTCTAAATTTGGTTTTTATCATTTTAATTTCAGTTTATAGTCGTGAGCACCCGGATGAAAATTACTATGGAATACTTTGGTTCCGATTGCTTTCATCGATTCGCCATAATCGTTTCCTCCGCCCCACATTATTTCAACGCGGTTATCGCCAAGAACGATATTCAGCAATTTATCCTTCATTTTAAGTGCAATGTCGCGATATTTCGGATCGAACGCCACGTTATTTATCTCGCCCGGATCGGTTTTCAAATCATAAAGACCCGGATCCAATTGCTCGTAGGTCGCATTCATTGCCCACTCCATATTTACACCACGGTTTTTATCGGGGCGGGTTTGAATCGATAAAACATAGTCTTTGGTACGGATATACGCACGTGGTCCGGTAAGCGTGTGGCTTTCGCCAATTACATAGTCGCGTACCGGCGCTTTACCGGATGCCACATCGGCTAAATTCATTCCATCCAGATAGCTGAATTTCTTATCCTTAATATTTACACCTGCAGCGGCGAGAATCGTAGGCGCGATATCCACAAATTCGGTGTAATTGTATACCACTTTATTGGCAGGGAAAGCTTTCTTGTCCGACGATACTACCACAATCGGGTTGTGACTGTCAATTTCCCAGGGGGTGTTTTTCATTACCGATCCGTGGTCGTTGAGTTTCCAGCCATGGTCGCCGCAAACGAACATGATCATCCAGGGTTGATTGTGTTTTTCGCTGTATTCGATAAATGCATCGGCGGTTTGACCTACCAGCTGATCACCATAAGCACAAAAAGCAAAATAATCCTGAATCATTTTCAACTTTTCTTCGTCGGTAAAATGGTTTGTTCCATAAGCTCTTACCACATTTTTAAGCTGCTCAGGCATTGTTTTCCACTCCGCATCGGTAAGCGTTGGTAATT
>QKHT01000033.1 GCA_003249935.1 Bacteroidota bacterium | reverse complement strand
GCGGCTTTAATAAACGACGGGCGGTTACCCTTTTTCGCGGAGGCGTGCAGCGTAAACTGGCTCACCACCAAAATGTCGCCACAAACACTCTGTATCGAAAGATTCATTAAACCGGCATTATCGGCAAATATGCGCATGTTTACTATTTTTTGAACCAGCCAGTTAATATCTTCGTCCGTATCGTCGTTTTCCACACCCACAAGAAGTAAAAAGCCGCGACCAATTGCGCTCACAATTTCCGCATCGATGCTTACCGAAGCCTCCGACACGCGTTGTATCAATACCCTCATTATAAACCTGTTTAAACGGAAAAGCGTTCAATCTTACCGGATTGAACGCTTTTAACCAATATGTTAAACCTTTTAAAGTTTCTTTTTTACTTCCACTTCTTCGAAGCCCTCGATAAAATCGCCTTCGCGAATATCGTTGTAGTTGGTAATACCCAAACCACAATCGTAACCCGAAGCCACTTCACGCACATCTTCTTTAAAACGCTTGAGCGATTCGATAAGTCCGGTGTACACTACAATGCCATCGCGAACCAACCGAACCCGGCTGTTCTTTTTAATTTTACCTTCACGCACCATACAACCGGCCACTGTACCCACCTTCGTAATTTTAAATACTTCGATAACTTCGAGTGTGGCGGTAATCTCTTCCTTAATTTCGGGCGAGAGCATGCCTTCCATGGCTTGTTTTACCTCTTCAATGGCTTTGTAAATTACCGAATACAGACGAATTTCGATCTCTTCCTTCTCGGCAATACGACGTGCAGCTATTGACGGACGAACCTGGAAACCAACCACAATCGCATTCGAGGCTGCTGCAAGTGTAATATCCGATTCTGATATCTGGCCAACCGCCTTGTGAATAACATTGACCTGAATTTCGTTGGTCGAAAGTTTTATCAGCGAATCGGCCAAGGCTTCAATAGAACCATCCACGTCGCCCTTAACAATAACGTTGAGTTCCTGGAAGTTGCCTATAGCAATTCGGCGACCAATTTCGTCGAGCGTAATATGTTTTTGAGTACGAAGTCCCTGTTCGCGCTGCAATTGCGCACGTTTGGTAGCCACCTCACGGGCTTCTTTTTCGCTGCTAAGAACATTAAAGTTATCACCGGCGGTTGGTGCTCCATTTAAGCCAAGTACCATTACCGGCTCCGATGGACCAGCCTTTTCAACGCGTTGTCCACGTTCGTTAAACATCGCTTTTACGTTTCCGTGAAACTGTCCGGCCAGCATTACATCACCCACTTTAAGGGTACCCGTCTGAACCAAAATTGTTGCCACATACCCACGACCTTTATCAAGCGACGACTCGATGATAGAGCCGGATGCTCTACGATTCGGATTAGCCTTAAGATCGAGCATTTCTGCCTCTAACAAAACTTTCTCTAACAAATCGCTGATTCCTAAACCTTTTTTGGCCGAAATTTCCTGGCATTGGTATTTCCCACCCCAGTCTTCAACCAAATAGTTCATGTTGGCAAGTGCTTCGCGAATTTTTTCGGGATTTGCTCCAACTTTATCTATTTTATTTATTGCAAATACTATTGGTACACCAGCTGCAGCTGCGTGGTTAATTGCTTCGATGGTTTGCGGCATTACACTGTCATCGGCCGCTACAATAATAATCGCCACATCGGTAATTTTTGCACCACGGGCTCGCATCGCTGTAAATGCCTCGTGACCGGGCGTATCCAAAAATGTAATCTTACGTCCATCTTCGAGTGTTACATTATATGCACCAATGTGCTGAGTAATACCCCCGGCTTCACCGGCAATTACGTTGGCACTGCGAATAAAGTCGAGCAACGAGGTTTTACCATGGTCAACGTGGCCCATCACCGTAATAATAGGAGGCCGCGAAATAAGATCTTCTTCTGCATCATCCTCTTCGGTAATCGCATCAATATCGTCTGCTGTTACAAACTCTACATCGTATCCAAATTCATCGGCTACGATAACTATTGTTTCGGCATCCAAACGTTGGTTTATCGACACAAAAATACCGAGGCTCATACAAGTAGCAATAATCTGCGTTACCTGTACATCCATCATGGTGGCAAGATCGTTTGCAGTTACAAATTCTGCAAGCTTCAACAGCTTCATATCCTCAAGCGAACGTTCCATATCGGCGGCCGAACGATCGGCAATGGCTTTACGCTTGGTACGGCGGTGTTTATCGCCTTTACCACCTTTCGAAAGGGTTAATCGTGCAAGTGTTTCTTTAACCTGACGCTCAACATCTTCGGTGTTAACTTCAGCTTTTATCGGTCTGCGTGTTTTTTTGTCACGCAAATTAAGGCTTTTTCTATCGGCTGGTGCAATTTCAGTTTTCTGACCAGGCTTAACAACCCCCGGCTTAAAATCGGCAGGTTTGGTTAAATCTACCTTTTCCTTATCTTTTCTAATGCGCTTGCGTTTTTTGCGAGCCTCGATACTTTCGGGTGAACCATCGGCCGGAACTGTTCTGTCGGCTGCCTTTAACAACAGCGGGCGGCGTGCTTCCTTATTCGGATCAACGGGTTTGACATCGCCTGAAGCTCCAACAGCCGAGGCCGGAGTTGCCGGTTTTTTTACCACGTTATCGGGTCGTTTTACACGATCGCGATCTTCACGTTCGCGTCTTTTTTCTTCTTTCGATTTCTTTTTTGGTCGTGTTCTGTCATTTATCAACGATAAATCTATTTTATCGACCACCTTTATATTACTTTCAAACTTAGCTGTGGAGTGTTTAAAAACGCCTTCCGAATCATCTGATTCAACCACTGCTTCGTCCGTAGCGATTTCATTATTATGCTCCTCATTGGCAGAAATAACGTTTGACACAGTGTCCGAAACCGTTGGAGTAACAACTTTTGCAACGGGTTCCGGTTTTACAGCCTCTACCTGAGGTTCAGGCTTAAATTCAGCAACCACTTTGGCATTTTCCACCATTGTTGCAACGGGCTCAATGGTTATTTCAGCAACCGGTTCAACCACTTTTATTGGTTCAGGCACTATGACCGGCTCTACTACTTTTTTAGGTGCTATCGCTGGTTCTGCTTTTGCTTCGGTTTCTTCCGGTTTTTCCCTCATCTCTGTTTTTATGGGTTGAACCACTTCTACCGGCTTTTCGACAACTTTTTCTGTAACTTGTTTTGGTGCTGGTGTTTTTCGACCTTGTTCGAGGTCGATTTTGCCCACAACTTTAAAATGCGGCTTTTCGCTTTCGGGAACAACCGTTGGAATTTCATCAAAGTCATTTTCCGAATCAGCATTCTTTGATGCATCGATCGACACAGTTTCGCGGCGGCGCTCTTTGTTGTGCCGTTGCTCACTTACTTTTTCCGATTCTTTTTTGGCCGACGAATCGCTGGAAAATTCCTTTACCAACAGGTCGTGTACCACATCGCTGACCTTTGTATTCGGATTGTTTTCGACTTCGGTATGACCCTTTTTATGCAGAAACTCTATCATGGATGAGATACCCACGTTGAATTCTCTGGCTAATTTACTTAAACGTTGTCCTGACATAAGCTTGTGCCTGCAATTTCAATGTACCGGTTACTACCGGAAAAAAATTTCTTATAAAGTGCAATTCAATTATTCGAATTCCGACCTGAGTATACGCATTACTTCCCGTATTGTTTCCTCTTCGAGGTCGGTTCTGCTAACCAATTCTTCTACAGAGTATTCGAGCACGTTACGCGCACTGTCGCAACCTACTGCCTTCAACTCATCAATGATCCATTCGTCAATTTCATCAACAAATTCGTCGAGGTTCACGTCGTCTACGTCCTGCGTTGCAATTTCGCGATATACGTCAAGATTGTAACCAGTTAGCTGACTGGCGAGTTTTATATTTAAACCACCTTTACCAATAGCCAACGATACTTCGTCGGGTTTAAGGAATACATCAGCCCTTAAATTTTCGGTATCGAGCGTTATGGATGATATTTTTGCCGGACTCAACGACCGTTGAATATAAAGCTGAGTATTTTGTGTAAAGTTAATTACGTCGATATTTTCGTTACGCAATTCTCTTACAATACCGTGTATGCGTGCCCCCTTCATACCTACGCAAGCCCCTACCGGGTCAATGCGTTCATCGTACGATTCTACGGCCACTTTGGCTCTTTCGCCGGGTACACGCACTATTTTTTTGATTGTAATCAATCCGTCGAAGATCTCAGGAACTTCAAGTTCAAACAATCGTTCGAGAAAAACAGGAGAGGTGCGGGATAAAATAATTACCGGCGTATTGTTGCGCATATCTACTTTAAGTACAACGGCCCTGAGAGCGTCGCCCTTTCTAAAAAAATCGGCCGGAATTTGCTCACTCTTTGGCAAAATAAGTTCATTACCTTCGTCGTCGAGCAACAATATTTCCTTACGCCATACCTGATATACTTCGGCAGTAATAATCTGTCCTACGCGTTCGCGATATTTGCTGTAAAGATTATCCTTTTCGAGTTCGAGTATCATCGAGGCCAAAGCCTGCCGAAGATTTAAAATTGCTCTTCGTCCGAAATCGGCAAATTTAACCTCTTCGGTTACCTCTTCTCCGATTTCGTAATCGCCATCTATTTTTTTTGCATCGGTAAGCGATATTTGCAAATGCGGGTTTTCTACGGTGCCATCGGCAACTACTTCGCGGTTGCGCCAAATCTCAAAGTCGCCTTTGTCGGGATTAATAATGATATCAAAGTTTTCGTCAGTACCAAATAGTTTACGCATCGCACTGCGGAAAGCGTCTTCTATCACACTCATCATTGTTGCGCGATCGATGTTTTTTAATTCCTTGAACTCGGAAAACGTATCAATCAGATTCAAGTTATGCATTGCCGTTATTATTTTATCTTAAAAGTTTATGACTAACGAAACCGATTTCACCAGACTATATTCAAAAGTGATATCTTTTGCCACAAGTTGCTTGCGCTTTGCCCCTTCGGGTTTTACAAGTTCCTCAATTTCTACTGTGAAGCCTTCAGAATCGGCAGATTTTAAAGTACCAATGTACTTCATCCCATTTTTGGCCTTTACCTCTACATCGTTGCCAATGTGTTTGAGATATTGCCTCAACACTTTAAATGGCAGTCCGATTCCTGCGGAAGCCACTTCAAGACTATAATCCTCAACTTCGCGATCGAAATGAGACTCGATAAGTTTCGAAATTAACACGCAATAGTCAATTGAGACACCCTTTTCAGAATCTATATCTACACCAATATGGTTATCGCCCGACACCTTTATGTCGACCAAAAACGCACCATCAGCAGCCAGTTGAGGCTCAATGATTTCGATTATTCTTGTTTTATCTATCATCCAAAATTCCGTTTAATAAAATAGGGGACTGCCGCCCCCTATTCTAAACGATGTGGCAAATATAATAAATGAATTGAAACTGTGCAAAAAGTCCTGAAATATTTTGCACTTAATCAGTTGTTTGCGTACAAATATCTACTTGTTTCTCACTGTCATTATCAACCCATTAGAAGCTATAATCAATGAACAAAATTAAATGTTAAAAAAATTGACTTTCAGATATTTACAACATAACTTTATGATGTATTAAAAATAACTTATAGTTTAAGGTTTCAGTTTTAGGTTAAATGGGACAGGGGCAAAGTTACCCCTAAGAAGCAAGGAGCCGCAGCATGATTGTTGCGGCTTTTTGATGACCTGAAATATTATTTGTAAAGATTGCAACGGTTAAAACCAACTCATTTGAGCATGTAATTTAAATAGTTTTTGCAGGCAAAATAGATCGTTGATTTCAGATGTTCGATGTTCGGCAAAATTTAAGCAGTTCATCTACGGTAATTTATAAAAACACACATCATCACATAACATATAAAATATCAACACATTACAAAAGTTAAACAAACTATTGAGCCAAGTTAAATAAAAAAAAACGATATTTTTAATTTCTTGCATTTAGCCACTGCAACCGCTCGGCATGGTCCATTTTTTCGATACTGTAACGGAGCATTGTACGCGGCATTACAGCCGCATGTTTTAGAAGAAAAGCACGTAGCACACTTAGATTTCGTTTCCCAATTTCACGCAGCAACCACCCTATTGCTTTATGCATTAAATCGTGTTTATGGTGTAGCATTAGCTCCGAAAGTTTGAGCGTATCGGCATATTCGTCGTTACCTTTTATCAACGCCATGGTACTTACAATGGCCACTCTTTGACGCCACAAATGCCCCGATGCGGCCAATTGGTACAATACCTCGCGGTTCGGTTCAGCCAAAAGATATTTACCGAGTATTTTGTAACAACTTAAATCGACCAAATCCCAGTTGTTTACATAATCGAGGTGTGCCAAATAGAAATCGACGATTTCCTTCCGTTCGGATTGTGTTTTTCGCTTTTCGAACCGGCGCACCAGGCACAACAACGCTACCATCCTAAATTCGTGATAAGGCGAGATGAGCAGGTTGTGAATCATTTGATTGTCTACTACCGCGTAAAAACGTTTGGTAATGGCATGCATTTGCGGGTTCGACAATCCCAGAAACAGATCGCCCTCGCCATATTGTCCTTTTCCGGTTTTAAAAAACCGCATGTAATGCTTCGCTTTCAACACATTGGCTTCGGCTAATATAGCCAGTTCAACATCATTCATAACTCTAATATTTAACGTGTAATGGTACGCCCGCCGAGCCTGGCACTCAATTGGGTTTTTATGGCATTAAGCTGTTGCAATTCGCCCAATAAACGCATCTGTTCATCTTCATCGGTGCAACCGGTTAATTCGTCGAGAATTGCTTTCTGCATCGTTTTTACATATTGATCCTTGAGCTCAAAAATAACTTTAGGCACAATTTTAAACAAGTGGCGTGGCACGTTGCGTACTTCATCGTTTACCTTACTTCGACTCAACTTTTTATCGTCGGCAAACAATCCGGCCACAAACATACATACAGCAGGGTTTTCGTGTCGCAAAAAATATTTTTCGGGTTCGAACCCTTCATTGACCATTTGCAACTTATACTCTTCATAAATCTGCTGAGCCAGCCCATTGGTAAATTTCATATCGTCTTCGTCGAGCGAACCCACAATGACGACATCAACATTTGGATTTTCCTGCCCTTCGGGCAAATCTTCGGGTCCATAAAGTGGCAATCCGCCATAACGAATCAGATATTTAAGCACCTCTATTTCTTCTAACGGAACAGGCCGTACAATATCGCGCGGTGGTTCAACCATAGTGGGTGAACCCGCGTTGGCAGATATATTTTGGGATTGAACCGGACGTTGCATCGGAATTTCGGCAGCACGTTTTTGCTGAATTTTGCTCATTTCGCTATACAACACCTGTTCGCCAATTTCGAATATTCGGGACGATTCTTTAAGAAAAACGGTTCGTTTTATTTCGTCGGGGATAAGCGAAATGCTTTTTACCACATCGGAAATAAGCCTTGCACGACCAATAGGATCGTTCTTCGATTCGTCGGCCAGCAGTTGTGCTTTGAACCGGATAAAGTCGGTTTCGTTGTCGGTAATATACGCTCGCAAGGCCGTTGCGCTGTTTTTTTTCGCAAAAGAATCGGGGTCTTCACCATCCGGTAGCAGCAGAACGCGCACATCCATTCCCTCTTCGAGAATAAGGTCGATACCCCGGAGAGAGGCTTTTATGCCAGCAAAGTCGCCATCGTATAGCACAGTAATATTAGTCGTGAACCGTCGGATAAGCCTTATTTGGTCGGTAGTTAATGCTGTTCCCGAAGATGCCACAACATTTTCGATTCCGGCCTGATGCATCGAAAGGACATCGGTATACCCTTCAACCAAAAAACAGCGGTCGTGCTTTACAATATCCTTACGGGCATGGTATATCCCATAAACTATTTTGCTTTTATGGTAGAGTTCACTTTCGGGCGAATTGAGATACTTTGCCGTTTTGTCGGATGTTTTAAGCACACGGCCGCCAAAAGCTATGGGTTTTCCACTAAGACTATGTATAGGAAACATGACCCGGCCACGAAACCTGTCGTTTTTATAACCATCGCCGGCAATAGTAAGGCCGGTTTTTATCAAAAATTCTTCTTTATAGCCCGCAGCAATGGCAGCCCTTGTCATGCCATCTTTTTGGTCGAGGCAATACCCGAGTTGAAATTTTTCAATGATAGATTCGTTGAAACCTCTTTCTAAAAAGTAACTCATGGCTATTGCCTTGCCCTCATCGCTATGTGTAAGCATCCGATTGAAATAACCGGCAGCCCATTCGCTTACAATTAGTAAACTTTCGCGTTCGTTTTGCTGGGTGAGTTCTTCCGGTGTCAGCTCCTTCTCTTTTACCTCTATGCCATATTTTTTGGCCAGAACCTTCAACGCCTCTACATACGAGAGCTGCTCGGCTTCCATGATAAAATTTACGGAATTACCGCCTTTGCCACAGCCAAAACATTTACAAATACCCTTAGCGGGCGACACATGGAATGATGGTGTTTTTTCATCGTGAAACGGACAATTGCCAACCAAATTCACACCGCGTCGGCGAAGGCTAACATAATCGCCCACAACCTCTTCAATACGTACGGCATCGAGGATTCTATCTACTGTAGCCCTGTCTATCATTTCAATTTATATACCTTCAAGGTTTTTGATGTTTTACAAAAGTAAAAAAAACCGCAGTGTTTCATTACAATAGATCGTTAGATTTTCGACGTTTGACGTTCGACAAAATTTAACAAACTCATTTTTGGCAATTTATAAAATATACACTATTACTTAATACCCATTATACCAATGCATTACAAATATTGAACGAACTATAATTAATTAAAAAAGCCGGAAAACAGTTGTTTGCCGGCTTAAAATAATATGGCTTCACGCTTATATACCAAGTTCTTTCGCTATTGCAACCACTTTGGCATCGGCATCGGCATTCGCTTTATCGTATTCCGATCGATTGGCTAAAAGACCCTTTACCTCCATGTAAAATTTAATTTTGGGTTCGGTACCCGATGGGCGAACCGATACCTTTGAACCATCTTCGGTAATATACTGTAACACATCGGAAGTTATTTCGAAAGGGAGTTTCGATACTTCGCCGGTATTGGGATTGGTCGACTTTAATGATTCGTAATCCTTTACGGCAATTACGGTTGAACCACCAAGCGACTTTGGCGGATTGTTTCGAAACTGATGCATCATCTCAACAATTTCGTCGGCCCCCTGTTTGCCTTCGCGTACAATAGAAATCATTTTTTCTTTCGAAAATCCGTATTCTACATAAATATCCTGCAACAATTCGAACAACGATTTACCATTGTCTTTAGCCCAGGCCGCCATTTCAGCAAATGCAGCACAAGCACTTACAGCATCCTTGTCGCGTACAAAATCCTGAACAAGAAAACCGTAGCTCTCCTCGCCCCCACAGATGTACTCTTTTTTTCCTTCTAACTGCTTGATTATTGCGGCAATCCACTTAAAGCCAGTATAACAATCGTGCGACTCCACCCCATTACGTTCGGCCACAATGCGTAAAAGTTCGGAAGTTACAATGGTTTTAACAAAATACTGATTGCCATTTAGTTTGCCGTTTTCTCTCCAACGGGTTATCATATAATAGGTAAGTAAAAGCGCAGTCTGATTACCATTAACAAGAATAAACTCGCCCTTATCGTTTTTCATGGCTACGCCCAAACGGTCGGCATCGGGATCACTGGCCAAAACAATGTCGGCATCTACCTCAATAGCTTTTTCTACAGCCATTTTAAGTGCAGCAGGCTCTTCGGGATTTGGAGATTTAACCGTAGGAAAATCGCCCGATACCACATCCTGTTCGGGTATGTTAATAATATTGGTAAATCCAAAACGGCGCAATGCAGCAGGGATTAACTTTACACCGGTACCATGAATAGGCGTATAAACTATTTTTAAATCGTGCTGACGTTTTACGGCCTCGGGCGATAAAGACAACCCGGCTACACGATTGAGATAAATGTTATCCATTTTTTCGCCAATCATTTCAATCAGGGCCGGATTACCATCGAATTTAATATCGTTGATCGAAGAAATTTTATTTACTTCATCAATCACGTTTGTATCGTGTGGGGCTATCATTTGTGCACCGTCGTTCCAGTATGCCTTGTAACCGTTATACTCTTTGGGGTTGTGCGATGCGGTGAGAATAATCCCACTCTGACACCCCAACTCTCTAATGGCAAACGACACCTCGGGTGTAGGACGCAATGAATCGAAAAGGTACACTTTTATGCCATTGGCCGAGAATATATTGGCCGAAGTTTCAGCAAACAGCCGGCTGTTGTTGCGGCAATCGTGACCAATAACCACACTAATTTTTGTATCGGTGCCAAATTCCTTTAACAGGTAATTACTTAACCCCTGGGTAGCTGCCCCTACTGTATAAATGTTCATACGATTAGTCCCTACGCCCATTTTCCCGCGTAAACCACCGGTACCAAATTCGAGGGTCCGATAAAATGCATCAATCAGTGCAGTTTTATCATCAGCGTCCATCAGCTTTTTTACTTCTGCTTTTGTTTTAGTATCGTAATTTCCGTCCATCCACTTTTGAGCAGCGGCCATTACATTTTGGAGTAAATTTTCGTTTTCCATTTGTTAATTCCTTAAACCTTATAAATGCAAAGATAGACATATCGCCGAAATTCGGAAAATTAAACAGTAGATTATTCTGATCCCTGTGTGGCCTGTATTTTCTATTTTTTGGGCTGAACCAGTTGCGCGCCATTGGTTCTGTAATACCTAAGTGCTCGACCACTAATTAAGATTTTAATGCTCAAAAAGGGGTTATTTTACCAAAGAATAGCAGTTCATTGTAAAATAAAAGTGACATTTCTGTTAAACGATAAGAATCTTTTCGATCACGCAAATTTCTAACGTATATTTGTAATACACAATCGAAAAACATACCAATTATGATGTTCAACAAAATAACTATCGGAATTTTTGCATTTACAACCATATTGTTTACGGGTTGCGAAACCAACGACAATCGAGGTTCAGCCAATAATCCACCAGTTTCGGTAAGCCGCGACATGGCCTCACTTAACCGGCGTATTACGAAAGTTAACCGTCAACTATTTCTCAAAGCCGATCCAATCATGCAAAACAAAAGCCTGATAGACAGTATACATTGGGATGCTGCAAACCGCGAAAAATACAATTTTATACTTAGAGCCGAAGTAGAGGCACCTGCCGGAAAAAATGAATTACATACCATGCAAGCTACGCATGTGGCTATCGACAAAGTGAATCAAAAGGCTTTTGTATCATACAATACCCGTGGCGAGCTCTCGGATGGCATGGTGGATATTTTTGATATTTCGGACCTTTCAAACCCTCGCATAGTGGCACAATATCATGTAGAAGATCTCGACATTAGCTCGGTAGCCTACTATAATGGACGCATTTATATTGCAGGTGCAAGTCAGGATTACAAAAAACCCGATTGGGCAGTCATTCAGATTCTCGAAGAAAAAGGTGATTCCGTTGTATCAGTAACTCGCAAACAAATAGGATCTTATGTGGCAACCGACCTTACAGTCACCGATGAGGGCGTTTATATTATTTCGGGAACTGCGGGAAATCTTGTATTTTACAAACATACCTATACCGGCTCAAAATATACCATAACTAAAGCCGCCGGCCCGGTTGCCATTGCCGATGCCCGCTCGCTGGCCGTAAACGGCAATTTTGTTTATGTGCTCGATGCTGGCGAATATAAAACCACCGGAAACGAAACTTACGGACAGTTTGTGCCAACTACAACGGCCGGCATAAGGGTATTCGATAAAAACAATTTGACCGAAATAACCCAATGGAGCGGATTTGGGGCGCAGAAACAGTTTGAAGCCAAAACCGAACTCGATGCCGACAATAATTACATCTTCTCGGCCTGGCAGCCAACAGGCTTATTGGTGTACAACAAAAACGGCACAGTGGTTCAAACCATACCCGGACCACAGACACCAACGGGGGGGTTTTACGGCGACTTTGTAACAAACAGTGCCACTATAAACGGGCGGTTACTCATGGTTTCGAATGGTGGTGCCGGTGCTTCGCTGTACGCACAAACCGACAATACAGCAGTGCCATATGCAATGCTGGGTTCGTTCGATTTTAACTCGGCCTACCTCGATTATTTCGACCAAAATTCCATTTCTCATACCGCTTTTGATGCCCGCCAGAGTGTGAATTTTATGGCCTCCGAAGGCAATGTGATATTTGTGGCAACAGGTTTGGGTGGCTTAAAAATTATTGAAATTGTGGAACCTAAAGTGGTAACACTTTGCAATGATTTTGTAAACAAAACATGGGCTTTTGCCAAATATTGCGAAACAAAAGATGCTCGCACACTAAAGGATATTAACGGCCTTTATATTTACAAACAGTTTTTTGATGAACCGGTAGCCAGAGCCATTTCAGTAACACAACAAAGCGATTTGTACATCACTTTTGTTTCGGAAGGTGCCGGTATGGTTAATTCGCTTGGGTATTATCTCTGGGACAGGAATATGGTAGCAAAACCAACCTACGACATGATTAAAGCGGATATTTTATCGGACGATGGTCTTTCGGTGCGTAAAGAACGGTTGGTTTACAGTCGCATACGCAACAACCAGAATGACCTTGTAAAAGGATACACCAAATATTATTTAAGTATGAAGCCCAACATCGGCATTGGCTTTTTCCTGATTCCTAATGGCGGAAACAAGGGGTTTAATGCGATAACCGGCAATATCGACCTGAATACAAACGTTAAACTGGCCGATTTTATGTACACCCATTTCGAATATAACCAATCGAAACTTCAGCAACACATGCTCTATCAGGGCGAATGTAACAGTATTGTGCTTTCGTTCGAGGATATTCAGCAGTATGGCGACCATGATTACAACGACATCATATTTATACTTACCGATAATCCGAACACCATCGGAAGCACGAATCTTTCGACTACCGGCATACTTAATCTTAGTCCCGGTTTAGTCATTAACTAATAAAAAAAAGGGGCAAGCGATCATCCGTTTGCCCCTTTTCTTTTGGTTGCTTTTATTTTATTAGCCGAACCTTTCGAGAATAAATTTTATCGTTTGTAACCCATTGCAACAGATACGGTCCATTTTGTAATGGTGATAAATCAATGGCATGATTGGTTTTAATTTTATCTGTTAAAACCAGTTTACCTAGCATATTATAAACGTTGCATTGCACATCGGACTTATTTGAATAACCTTGCAGAAACACTTTGCCCGTTGTCGGGTTCGGGTAACAAATTATGGCTGAACCGGGTGCGTCGTTTTTCGAAATACTGAGGGGATTCTGTTTTAGATCGACTTTAAAACAATATAACGATGCCGAATCGATGGTACAATTAAAAAAATTCTCGGCTGTGGCTGTTGTTTTAGAAAGCAAACCAGCCCTTGGCAACGAAGCATGCCAGCGCGTTGTTTCGATGGTTCGACCCAAAATATTACAGCGCGAAAGCAGTATTGCAGCATTGGCAATTGGCAAAGCTGCACTGTTAAGCACCCAAACAGTAATCACCGAATCACGCGTGAACGCTGCGGTGGTACATTCTGAGCCCAACTCATTGCAGTTTAAATAAAACCCCCGATTGGCATGATTGACCACTTTTTTAAAAATTTCGTATTTGGTCGATTTTACAATTTGCGTGGTACCGGCCCAAATCATGGTGTGATCTTTGCCATTAAGCGGACCAAAAAACAACCATGAATCGATGCCCTGAAACCCGCCTCGAATTTGTTCCCATAACGATGCCGAATTAAGAATTTCATCACGGGAATCAATCCCCACCCAACCATGCAATTCGGTATTCCACACCTCTTTGCCCAAAGCATTAGCAGCAGACGAAAAAGCAGCAGCGGTACCTGCCAAATCGGTATTGTGTGTTGATGCCACATCGAAAGCCATATTTTCGCCTTTTGCCGTATTTACACTTTTAAGCCAATCGGTGCCTTGTTGCCTGCTCCAGGTTGATGGTGCGACAAAAAGTGGCAGTTGTACACCCGGGTTCAGCCTTAATGGCAAACTGTCTTTGATGATTTTGGTAATAGCAGGGGTAATTACATTTTTTTCGTTGGTAAGATCCAGATAATCAATATCAAAACCTTTGGATTTCATCAGATTTAAGTAATCGGCATAGTAGCGTAACAACTTACTTACGTTAAGCGGTTGTTCATTCCATTTTGTTGTGCCATCGGTATTCGTGCCATTGGCTTTAAATGGCAAAATCCACGATGGATATGGCGACCAAGGTACATCTCCCCCCCAGAGGGATAACTCTTCGGCTTTCGTATAAGCCTCGGCAAGAGGGCGTGGACTTGCAAATATTTTTATAGCAGGATTTGCTTTTTTCATGGCTGTCATCATTTCAATTATTTGATCGTAAGCCGCACTATTTTTCACACCTTCTTCGCGTTCGTAAGCACAATTTATGGCTACGCGCACATAATCGCTCTGCATTTCCTTTACCGCCAACGATGCCAGTTGGTCTTTGAGCGAACTGCGCCAATACCATAAACGTTCGGCATCGATTCCAAATCGCATTTGTTGCTTTGGTTCAGCCGAAACCACAACAATATTTGGTGCTGAACCATTAAAAGCAATGCCTTCGATGATAATTTCATCAACCATCCAGTTTACCGTTGTGGACGAACTCCCTCTTGCACAAATGAATGCCGACAATATTTGCGGCGAAGCGGCTGTGGCTATGGCTGAACCGGGTTCGAAAGTTGAGACCGAAAATGATGCAGAAAGTGCGGCATTTGACCCGCATTGATTAACATCGGTTGTGGTGGGTGTAATTTTGTTTTTGTTGCAACCTATACGAAACAAATTAGATGGTGCTTCGTCGTTGGCCTTTTGCCGAACAGAGATTGAAGTTATGCGGACTGATTCGGGACCTCTAACCCTAAGGTCGCAACGGATATAGGTATTTAAAAAATTTGTAGCATTGTTGTTTACCACATCGGCCGAAAGAACACTATCTGAGCCATTGGCAACAAAGGCAATATTTTTGAGATAATTACCGCCTGTAATGGCATTATCGGCCGAAACAAATCCGCTACCGGTAACCACTTCGGGTGCCAGAGTTCCATTAAAACGGTAAACTACTTTAAACTGCGATAATTGGGCAAAAACTCCAGTTGAACCCAATACAAAGCATAAACTTAAAATGCGATTCAGACTCACCATTGCTTATAGTTTTATACCGACAAAAGTATAAAAGTATAACATTACAATAAACAACTAATCGTGCTAAAAGCATGAATAATAAATCATTTACAAGGGACTGCCCGGGTAAAATAATCTAATAAAAATACCTGAACGAATGGCATTTAAAGCACTTTTGAACATTGGAGAGTTTAAAATAAGTCGATATAAAAAATAAACATAGATTTCAATAGGCGAAACGGCTCGGAAACCTGAAAATCAGAATTGGAGTGAATCAACATTAACGCCTTACCCATGAAAGAAAAATTGTAGCAGAAATGTATTACTAATGTAAATAACACTTAACGACCAAGAAAAAATGGTATCATACCTTTGCACTTTAAAGCAAAGAAAATAGAAATGGCATCGTACAGATTAAACAATTTACCCAAAAAAGCAAGTCAATTGATTTTACAAGGATTACTGGCCGGCTTTTTTATGACTGCATTTAATACTTCGGCAAAATGTGAAAAACATATTGAGATTGCCGGAAGGGTTGTATTTAGCGATAACGGCAGGCAATTACCACTCGAGAGAGCCTGTATTTACTGTATTGGCACTACAATTCAGTCGCTCAGCGATGAGAATGGCACCTTTAGCTTGTCGGTTCCAAAAAATAAAAAGGGAATAATTATCTCTTATGCAGGCTATAAACCATTATTTCTTTCGATCGAAAATCTGAAAAAAAGCCATACCGACCAAAATATCACAGAGTTTTCACTTACTCCCGAAACAACAGCCAGCTCATCCGATATTTAACCTTTCTCTCTTCAAAGCATACCTGAATTTTAAGTCTCCGTTGCGGGGGCTTATTTTTTTTGCATAAAAAAACCGCCCCGGTAAAAAATCGGAGCGGTTTTGCTGTTTATTATTTAACCAATCAGGCCATTACAAACTGGTGAACCTGTTCGGCACATTCGCGACCAGAGAATATGGCACGAACCACAAGACTTGCACCCAATACGGCATCACCTGCGGCAAATACTTTTGTTTTGGATGTTACGTTCTTTTTGTTGGCAATATTACCACGTCCGTCGAGTTCGAGACCCAACTCCTGTACCAAACCTTCGTGCACGCAGTGTACAAAACCCATCGAAAGGAATGCAGCTTCGCAAGCGATTACTCGGTTCGAACCGGGTACTTCGCTCATTTTCCATGCCCCTTTTTCGTCTTTTGTCCACTCTACGCTTACCACTTCGGCACCGGTGAGTACACCGTTTTCGCCAATAAAGCGTTTGGTGCTCAGGTTCCATTCACGGTCGCAACCCTCTTCGTGGCTCGATGAGGTGCGGAGCGTGTTGGGCCAGTAAGGCCATGGGTTGCCGGGTGCACGTTTTTCGGTTGGACGCGGAAGAATTTCGATCTGACGTACTGATTTGGCTTTTTGACGTACCGAAGTACCTACGCAGTCGCTACCGGTATCGCCACCACCAATGACCAACACATTTTTCCCGGTCGTGGTTTTCCGGTCGCCATTGGTATATTCGGCACCGGCTACAACGCGATTTTGTTGTGTAAGAAAGTCCATTGCAAATTCAACGCCTTTCAAATCACGTCCTTCAATCGACAAATCGCGGGGTTTCATTGCACCGATAGCCAAAACCACGGCATCGAAATCTTTCATAATTTCGGCTCCCGTAATGTCTTTACCTACTTCGGTACTTACTTTAAACTCAATGCCTTCGGCTTTAAGTATTTCCACCCTGCGGTCGATAACCTTTTTGTTGAGTTTAAAATCCGGTATCCCGAAACGCAACAAGCCACCCACGGCTTCGTCGCGTTCGAAAACCACTACACTGTGTCCCCATGCATTTAACCGTTCGGCTGCTGACAAACCGGCAGGGCCCGAACCGATTACGGCTATTTTTTTGCCTGTACGTTTTTTTGGTAGTCTTGGTAAAACCAAGCCCATGCTGAATGCATTTTCGACCGTTGCACATTCGTTTTCGCGAATGGTTACCGGTTCTTCGTGTATAGCTAATGTACACGACTTTTCGCATGGGGCAGGACAAACGCGTCCTGTAAATTCGGGGAATGCATTGGTCGATGATAAAATATCGTAGGCATCGCCCCAGTTGCCTTTGTAGGCTTCGTGTTGCCACTCGGGCATTTTGCTTGCCACGGGACATGCCCAGTGACAAAATGGTACACCGCAGTCCATACAGCGCGACGCCTGTAATATGCGGTCTTGCGTGGCCAGTGTTTGTTCTACTTCACTGTAGTCGCCAATTCGCTCCTCTATTGGGCGATATCCGGCAACTTTACGCGGAATTTCCAAAAAACCTTTCGGATTACCCATATTCTTTATTTTGTTTCACTCCCTTCAGCAACCGATTCAACCAAAAGTAAAACCGGTGCTGTTGGCAGCTTGTTTTTTAAAATTTTTATTTCAACTCTTAATTCGGCACACTACTCGCGACGCGATGGTGTGTCTTCTGTTTCGCGCAATTTACGTTCGAGTTCGCGAATTTTGTTTTCTTCGAGAACCTTCTTGTATTCGAATGGAATAACCTTCACAAATTTTGGAAGGTATTCTTCCCAGTTCACCAGAATTTCGCGTGCTTTTTCAGAATTGGTATTAATCAGGTGTTGATTAATCATCTCCTGGAGTTCGCGAATATCGGCACGATCTTCAACCGGACAAAGGTCTACCAAACCTTTGTTGCAGTAGTAATCGAAATTGCCTTCCATGTCGAGCACGTAAGCAATACCACCACTCATACCTGCTGCAAAGTTACGGCCTGTTTTACCAAGCACCACCACGCGTCCACCGGTCATGTATTCGCAACAGTGGTCGCCGGCCCCTTCAACTACGGCATTGGCTCCTGAGTTACGCACCGCAAAACGCTCACCGGCTACACCATGTACATATACCTGTCCGGTAGTAGCACCATATAGTGAGGTGTTACCAATAATAATGCTGTCTTCGGCTTTAAAGGTTGAACCGGCTGGTGGAACCACTACGATTTTACCGCCTGATAGTCCTTTACCGATGTAGTCGTTGCAATCACCTTCGAGTCTGAAGCTTACCCCGTTAATAAGGAATGCGCCAAAACTTTGTCCGGCCGAACCGGTAAAGGTGCAGTTAATGGTGTCGGGCGCAAGGCCATCGTCGCCATATTTTTTTGCAATCACACCCGACATCATTGCACCAACGGTACGGTCGGTATTGCCGATATTTTTGGCAATCCATACCTTTTCGCCGCTACGGATCGCAGGGCCGGCCAGTTTAATGAGTTCGCGGTCGAGTACATCTTCAATTTTGTGTACCTGATCGTGTGTATTGTGGATGTCGTTCTTTTTGCCTTCTTCAGGGAAATGGAGGAGGGGCAATAGATCTAAACCTTCTGTTTTCCAGTTCTTTACATCTTCGTCTACTTCCATCAAATCGGTACGACCAATCAGTTCTTCGAATTTACGGATACCCATTTCGGCCATAATTTCGCGCACCTCTTCGGCTATAAAGTTGAAATAGTTTACAACGAAATCCGATTTGCCAATAAAACGCTTGCGCAAATCCTTGTTTTGAGTGGCAATACCGGCAGGGCAGGTGTTGAGGTGGCATTTACGCATCATGATACAACCCAAAACAATGAGTGCACCTGTTGCAAAACCAAACTCTTCGCCTCCTAAAAGTGCCATTTTTACCACATCGGCACCGTTTTTCAACTGTCCGTCGCATTGCAGTTTTACACGGCCACGGAGGTTGTTCATTACCAGTGTTTGTTGGGTTTCGGCAATACCAAGCTCTACCGATACACCGGCATGTTTAATTGAGCTGATTGGCGATGCACCGGTTCCACCATCGCCACCCGAAATAATAATCAGATCGGCATGTGCTTTGGCTACCCCTGCAGCTACGGTACCTACGCCGCTTTCAGCTACTAATTTTACCGAAATTTTGGCATCGGGATTGGTGCATTTGAGGTCGTAAATAAGCTGTGCAAGATCCTCGATAGAGTAAATATCGTGGTGCGGCGGTGGCGAAATAAGGGTGATACCCGGTGTAGAGTGACGCAATTTGGCAATAATCTTGTTCACTTTGTGTCCCGGTAACTGGCCTCCTTCGCCCGGTTTTGCACCCTGAGCTATTTTAATCTGTATTTCGTCGGCATTTACAAGATAGTTGGTGGTTACACCGAAACGACCCGATGCCACCTGTTTAATTGCCGAGCGTGCATTAGTCGAAAAACGTTCTACATCTTCGCCACCTTCGCCGGTATTGGAGCGACCACCAATTTTGTTGAGGGCTACTGCAAGGGCTTCGTGAGCCTCTTTCGAAATAGAACCGTATGACATTGCACCGGTTACAAAACGTTTCGAAATCTCAGATGCCGGTTCAACCTCGCTGATGTCGATTGGCGACTTTTTCCATTTGAAGAAGCCGCGAAGGAATGATGGTGAGCCGTTGTGTTCGTTTACTTTTTGCGAAAATTCCTTGTACTTCGCATAGTCGTTGTGGCTGGTACTCCACTGGAGCAACCCGATGGTTTCGGGGTTCCATGCGTGGCTTTCGCCATACTGACGGTATGCGTATGCGCCCGACGATTCGATACGCTCTGCACGGCGTGGATCGAATGCTTTATCGTGTTGCATGATGGCTTCCTTAGCCAATTGGTTCAACCCAACACCGCCAATACGCGATTGTGTGGTGGTAAAGTGTTGGTCGATAAGTGCTTTGCTTACACCAATAGCTTCGTACATTTGGGCACCGTGATACGAACGAATGGTTGAGATACCCATTTTCGACATCACTTTCAGCAACCCTTTGCCGATGGCTTTAATGTAGTTTTCGCGTGCCTTTTTGTAATCCATTTTTATTTTGCCGGCTTTACACATGTTGTAAAGTGCGCCAAAGGCCACATATGGATTAATGACCGATGCCCCATAGCTGATAAGCAATGAGAAATGGTTTATTTCACGAGCTTCGCCGGTTTCTACAATAATACCTACCTGCATCCGCTTTTTGGCACGGATAAGGAAGTGATGCATGGCCGATACGGCTAACAACGATGGAATGGCCACATTTTCTTCGTCTACACTGCGGTCGGTAAGAATAATGTAGTTTTTGTTTGCGTCTACAGCCGCTTCGGCTTCGGCACAAATACGTTCAATGGCTTTTTCCATGCCTTCAGGACCTTCGCTTTTGGGCCAGGTCATATTAATGGTGGCATGCGAAAACTCTTCGTATTTCAAATCCTTGATTTTACCCAAATCGGTATTGGTTATAATCGGATTTTCGAATTTTATCAGTTTACAAATGCTTGGCGACTCTTCGAGGATGTTTTGATTTACCGAACCGATATAGTTGGTAAGCGACATTACAAGGCCCTCGCGGATTGAGTCGATTGGCGGGTTGGTTACCTGCGCAAATGTTTGCTTGAAATAGTTGAAGAACGATTGGTTTTTGGGGGTTAGAACCGCAGCCGGCGTGTCGTTACCCATCGATCCGGTTGGTTCCTGACCTTCGTTTACCATAGGTACAAGAATTTCTTCGAGATCTTCTTTGCTATAACCAAACATTCTTAAATAATCGGGATATTTTTCGCCCAAATCGCTTGGTACGCGATTGCGAACCTGAATAGCTTCGAGTTCGAGGCGATTTTCCTTGAGCCAGTTTTCGTATGGATTACGTTTGCTCAAATCCGATTTAATCTCTTCATCGGGAATTAAAATTCCCAATTTGGTATCTACCAAAAGGAGTTTGCCCGGACGCAAACGTCCTTTGAATGCAATCTCTTCGGGTGCAAATACCTGTACACCCACTTCCGAACCCATTACAATCATATCGCCTTTGGTAATAACAAAGCGCGAAGGACGTAATCCGTTACGGTCGAGTGTGCCACCGATGAAACGACCATCGGAAAATACGATCGATGCCGGACCATCCCATGGTTCCATAAAGGTGGTGTGATATTCGTAAAATGCCTTGAGGCTATCCGGAATCGGGTTCTTTTCGTTGAACGATTCGGGGATAAGCATACACATGGCATGAGGGAGCGAACGACCTGTCATGGCCAAAAACTCGAGCACATTGTCGAGTGATGCCGAGTCGCTCTTATTTGGTTCCACTATTGGGAATACCTTTTTCAAATCATCGCCCAAAATATCCGATTTCAGGAGGGCTTCGCGAGCCTGCATCCAAAGGCGGTTACCACGAATGGTGTTGATTTCGCCGTTGTGTGCCAAAAAGCGGAAGGGTTGAGCCAAATCCCATGTGGGGAATGTGTTTGTGCTGAACCGGCTGTGAACCAATGCAATGGCACTGGTAAGTTTGGGGTTTTGCAAGTCGAGGAAGTATTCGCCTACCTGTTCGGGCGTAAGCATTCCTTTGTAAATGAATACTTTCGACGAAAGACTCGGGAGGTAAAACGCCCGGTGTTCGGCCATTCCCGATTCGCGAATAGCACGTTCGGCTACTTTACGTGCCACGTACATCTTCACCTCGAGTTGATCCTGCTCGTAATTGCCCTTTACGAAAACCTGTTTAATTACCGGTTCCGATTTAAGCGAAATCTCGCCCAAACAACCCGGATTTACAGGTACGTTACGATAGCCAATTACTTCAAGGCCCTCTTCCTGAATGGCATTGTTGAAAATTTCAATACATTTTTCCGCTTCCTGTGCGTTCTGCGGAAGAAACATAAGACCGGTACCATATTGGCCCGGGGCAGGAACTTTAATTCCTTCGGAGAGAATAAAATCGTGCGGAATTTGCATTAAAATCCCTGCACCATCACCAGTTTTGTTGTCTGCTGCCTCTGCACCTCGATGGGTCATATTCACTAGCACTTGTAATCCGCGTTGAACAATGTCATGCGATTTTTGCCCTTTAATATGCGCCACAAAGCCGATTCCGCAGTTGTCATGCTCATTGGCCGGATTGTACAACCCCTGAGCTTTTGGAAATCCATTTTGCATACTCAATATGTATAAAAAATCAAGTTTCGAACCTTAATTTGCTGCACCGATTCTCGCTTGAAACGATGCCTCCAGTAACTTTAATTACCAACCCGAATGTGTCGGGAACAAATTTTCAGTTACATTTTGATGCAAAAATAGTGCGATTTGTAATAAAAGCAAAGAAATCATGCATAAATAATGCTGTTTTCTAACTTTTTGCCCGTTAAAAATGCTTAAGGGCTAAAATATGTTTTATAACTTCTTTTGTTTCTAACGGAACAACTATGTATTTATCAAAATACATTATTAGTTTTAGCAGTCTTATTCATATTAAAAACCTTTTTACCGGTTTAAGGGTTATATGATTAACTAATTAGACAGAGACAGAATGAATTTGCAGGAAAATAGACCAAATAATACAGAAGCCATTTTAAAAGGAATCAATGCTTTAAGCAACGTTTTCTCTACCGAAGAACAAATAGCGATTGTACGGTCATACCAAAAACGAGCCGAGTTTTATGTGTCTTCTTGTGAAAAAGAAATTTACGACGAACATGTGGATGAAATGGCCGATTTTGTAGACCATTCGAATGCGGTGCATGTCATTGAGTTTTTTCCATCAAGGACATGTCGGGGTGTGGAATTGGTATCGCGACTAATGTTTCGCCGAAAAGATGTCCATCTGCATTTTATTGAAAGTAGCGACACATTAATTAAGCTCTCGGAGGAGTTTTATCGTTTGGCAATGCCGGGCGTAAAACTAACAGGCTACAAATTAGACATCGACCAGCTTAATGGGTTATTTCATTTATTAAACGGCCCCAAAATAGTTCTTTTTTCCACGCTGTCGCTCAATACTTTTTCGCCCGAAAGTCAAAATATCCTGTTCAACCTCATTCAATCTTTACTAACTCCGGAGGATATTCTTGTAGCCGGATTTGATATTGCCAAGGAGCCGGGTGAAATTCTCATGGCTTATTCGCCAATGGCCGAAAAACTCTCGAATACGGCCTTATCTCAGACATTGGCCAGCGATGGCGTGGTATTTGAGTTGAACCGGTTTATGTTTTGGCCCGATTACAATCCGGCGCAAAGGGTTTTTAAGGGGTTCATTCTTCCTAAACGCAATTACACATTTTTCAATAATAAACTCAATGTGATCCATACCATGCTGGCGTGGGAATGCATCGAAATGTTTTCGGTCTATTTTTCGAACGAACAAACGATTAGAACTTTGTCGGACCAATCCGGATTAGAAACACTTAAATGGTATACCGATTCGCGTTGTTTTATTGGCGTGGTCGTTTTCAGGAAGGTATAATACCACATGGTTAACCCAATTTTTTTCAATGTGCAATCTTTGTTCATTACTAATTGAATTGCCTCTTGCGTAATTGCTCTTTTTTTTTGACTTTTGGCCAAATTTTAGAGTATGTTTTACGATTTGTTCCAAACACAGGTTACTTATTTGCACATTGCGCTCTATGCAGCATTTGGTTTATCGGTACTTGTACAGCTATGCATATATTTAGGAAAATACTTTCGCTTTGCCGCCTATAAAGAAAAAAAGCGAACCTATACCCACGATACACCGCCGGTTACTGTGGTAATTTGTGCGAAAAATGAGGCCGAAAATCTCGAAAAAAACTTACCCGATATTCTCAATCAGGATTATCCCGACTTTCAGGTGGTAGTTGTAAACGATTGCAGCGACGACGAAACCGAGGATGTATTAAAACGCTTTTGTGCCGCATATCCCCATTTGTATGTCACTAAGATTTTTCCTGACCCCTACTATAAGCATGGGAAAAAATTGGCTCAATCCATTGGTATCAAGGCGGCTAAGAACGATTGGCTTTTGTTTACCGATGCCGATTGCAAACCGGTTTCGAACCAATGGATCAGGTTAATGATGCGAAACTTTACACCGGGCATCGAGTTGGTGCTGGGTTATGGCCCTTTTACCCGCGAGAATGGGGCTTTGAACTACAAAATACGTTACAACAATATTTTTACAGCCATGCAGTATTTCAGCTACGCCTTAAAGGGTAAAGCCTATATGGGCGTAGGTCGTAATATGGCATACCACAAATCGCTCTTTTTCGAACGGGGTGGTTTTAAAGGACATACTCATGTACTGTCGGGCGACGACGATTTGTTTGTAACCAAAGTGGCCACCAAAACCAATGTAGCCATCGAGGTCAATCCCCAATCGTGGATGTACAGCAAAGCACCCGAAAGCAACGAAGACTGGGCACATCAACGCCGCCGTCATTTGCTCACAGCGCCCTATTACAAATCGGGAATCAAACGATCGCTGGCCACCGAAGTGGTGTTCAGAGGGTTTCTATATTTCTTCTTTGTTGCCGTAATGGCATTGGCACCGTACCGCATCATTACCAGTTCGGCCATGTTTATGCGCATGTTGTTCTTTTATATAGCCATTGGAAAAACAGGCCGTAAATTAGGGCATCCGCGCTATTTTCCGGCAGCCGTGTGGTTCGACATTACCCTGCCATTGGCCAGCTTGCGGTTCTATTTATTAAACAAATTCAGCCGTAAACGCAACATATGGTAGAGCCTCAGGGTCCTTCGGCACAGGCCATTGTCGATCGCATGTTGGTTGCACAAGTAATTGACGGTAATCAGAAAGCTTTTCAGGAGCTGATGGATCGATATTACGATGCAATTTTTTTTACCATGCTTAAAATGGTCAACGACAAACATTTGGCCGAGGATCTTACACTCGAGGTTTTTGGAAAAGCATATACCGGTATTGCGCAATATAACACGCAATATGCATTTTCGACCTGGCTGTTCCGAATTGCCACCAACCATGGCATCGATTTTTTAAGGCGGAACCGCCAACGCACCATGTCGATCGACGAAGACCCCAAACAACACGAAGCCTCGGGAGTATTACTCGACGAAAAACCTGGTCCGGAAGAGGAATTGATTCAAATTCAGAGTGCCCGTGAATTGAATGAAATGATGAAACGGTTAAAACCGTTTTGGAAAAAACTACTCGAAATGCGTTATTTCGATGAACTATCGTACGAGGAGATTGCCGAACAGCTCAACATGAGTATGGGAACGGTAAAAAATCAGTTATTTCGGGCAAAAGAACAGTTATCGAAAATTTATTTCGAAAAAAACAAAAAACCATGAGCACTCCAGACATTCGAATGGTCGATTTACACCGGCAATATCAGCGGCTCAAACCACAGATTGATGCTGCTATGGCAGAGGTATTATCGGCCACTACCTTTATTAAAGGTCCACAGGTTACCCGGTTCGAACAAAATCTGGCCACTTATTTTGGCCGAACCGAGGTAGTAAGTTGCGGTAATGGCACCGATGCACTTCAGCTTGCACTCATGGCCTTACGGCTTCCGGCCGGAGCCGAAATAATAGTCCCTTCTTTTACGTTTGTGGCCAGTGCCGAAGTTATCGCACTACTTGGTTTTACACCGGTATTTGCCGATTGCAATGCCGACACGTTTAACCTTACCGCAGACATTGTGGAGCCATTAATCAATACGAAAACTGCGGCCATTATTCCGGTTCATCTATTTGGACAATGTGTAGATATGGAACCACTCATGGCCTTAGCCGAAAAACATGGATTGTGGGTCATAGAAGACAACTGTCAGGCCATAGGTGCAAATTATATCGACAGTACAGGCCACAAAAAAAAGGCAGGAACCATTGGACACATTGGTTGCACCTCGTTTTTTCCATCCAAAAATTTGGGTTGTTTTGGCGATGGTGGGGCTGTATTTACCTCAGATCCGGTGTTGGCAAAGCGTATAAGAGCCATTGCCAACCATGGTATGGAACAACGGTATTATCACAACGCCATTGGAATTAACAGCAGACTCGACTCATTACAAGCTGCTGTACTTGATGTAAAACTTACACAACTCGACGATTTTAATGCCCGCCGACGTACTGCTGCAACGTTTTATAACAAAGCCCTGTCTGGTATCGATGCCATTCAAACACCGGTTCAACACACAAAAAGCACGCATGTTTACCACCAATACACGTTAAAGGTAGAACCTGTTTTTCGCGATGAACTCCGGCAGCATTTAACTAAAACAGGGATACCATCTATGATATACTATCCGGTGCCTTTGCACCGCCAGGCGGCTTATGTGCAATATGCCAATCAACGACTACCAATTAGCGAGCAACTTTCTGATTCGGTACTTTCACTGCCAATGCATACCGAACTTACGACTATCGAGTTGGCATATATCGCTGATGCAATCACAGCTTTTTTCAGGCCATAGGCAACAGAAAACAGGAATGGTTCTGATATCAACGGGCATTTGCATTGCAAACCCGCATAGCCGGATTAAGCAATCGGAAGTTCCAAAGCACAAGAACGGTTCATTTTATCGAAGGCTTTTGTTTTTGTTATTCCATAGCAAGAAACGTTTTGAGAAAATCAATTTCATCTTCGATTTTGGCAAGCAAATTTGCAGCATCGTTTGTAAAATAGTCGTCCAACAGTTCAAATTCTTTGGCATAATCGCCCAACAACTTGCATGTCATCGTATAGGCCGATCCCTTTAAGGCATGGGCAATGCTCTTTATATCGGCCGAATTACCATCTTTGAGCGCGTTATTAATTTTTTCGATATATTCGTCAAACGCGTCAAGCCCACTCTGCATCAGTTCGTTAAAAAGCTCAATATCACCACTGATTTGTTCCATAAGCAAATTTTTGTCAAACCGAAGCACCGGTTTGTCCGTTTCTTCTTGTTTAAACGAATCATTACCAATACGAAGCAACCATTGTTTAATCATCTTTTCAATTGTAGCTTCCACAACGGGTTTTGTAATGTAATCGTTCATTCCGGCACCCAAACAACGTTCTCTTTCGCCTAATACAGTACCTGCCGTTAAAGCCACAATAGGGGCATGTCGGCCAATAAGTTCCTCTATTTTCCGAATTGCGATGGCCGCATTGTATCCATTCATCAGTGGCATTTGTATATCCATAAATACGAAATCAGGATGGTTCTGTTTATAAACCTCCACGGCTTCGAGTCCATTCGTTGCTTTATACAAAATAGCTTCGGGTAATATTTTAAGTATGATGGCTGAGGCCAATAGCATATTGGTTTTATTATCTTCGACCACCAACACTTTATATGGCTTCATTTTCAATCCGTTATAATCATCAACCGGTGTTATTCCCAACAATGCGGCTTCTTCGTTGTCGGCTTTATTTAAATGCGAGAGTGCATACATCAATTGCGACATTTTTACAGGCTTCATCATGGTTTGTTTTACGCCAAGTGCAGCACATTCACGAAATATATTTTCGTCGTCGGATGAACTATGCAGAAATATGATAGGTTGCCTATCGGTAGGCAGATTGAGTTTTTCACGAATGTATCTGATTACTTCAATGCCATTCATTAGTGGCATATTGTAATCCATAATAATAACATCGTAGTCGTGTGTAGAGGTAATTTTAGTCAATGCTTCTATACCATCGGCAGCCATTGATACCTCCACCCCCAACGGTTCCAGCATTTCGCGAATTATGGCCCTGTTAACCGGATTATCATCCACCACAAGAATCTTCTTTATCTGATCGATATCGCTATATTCTACCGGTTCGCCATGCTCGCCCTCGAAATCTACAATAAAATAAAATTCGCTACCTAACCCAACTTCGCTATTCAACATCAATTCCGAACCCATTTTGTTAACCAAACTACTTGAAATAGTAAGACCAAGCCCGGTTCCGCCATATTTTCGGGTGGTGGCACTGTCTGCCTGCGAAAACGAATCGAAAATTTTCTTTTGCTTATCCTTTGCAATACCAATACCGGTGTCTCTTACCGAAAACCGAAATGTATATTTGCCAGCCTTCTCTTTCAGTAATTCTACTTTAATTTCAATTTCACCCTTTTCGGTAAATTTAATTGCATTGCCCATTAAATTCACCAAAACCTGGCGCAAGCGTACAATATCTGCAATTACAAATCGGGGTAATTTTGGCGAAATATTTAACAACAACTCGATGTTTTTTTCGTGCGCTTTATGCTTTAAAATATCGGCAATCTGCTCTAACATCTCAATTAAATCGGTTTTCTCATAATTGAGTTCTAATTTACCGGCTTCAATTTTCGAAAAATCGAGAATATCGTTTAACAGATTAAGCAATGAATTGGCCGAATTGTAAACCGTTTCCATGTAGCCATACTGCGAATCGGTGAGGTTGGTTTTCATGAGTAAATCGGTGAAGCCAATTACGCCGTTGAGTGGTGTGCGAATTTCGTGACTCATATTGGCAAGGAAATCGGACTTTGCACGGTTAGCAATTTCGGCATCTTCTTTAGCTTTGCGCAAATCGTCTTCAAATTTTTTACGCTCGGTAATGTCCACAAACGACTCTACGAGACAACGGCGATCGTTAAACGTGGTATGAACCACCGATTTAAGAATAGGTATGCGATTACCATGAACATCTATCAACTCTTTTTCGGTAGAAGAGAGTGCTTTTTGATTGTTAGATACCGCACACTGGCCACATTTTGTAGGGCAGATAAAGCCATGACATACTTTACCAATTATTTGCTCCTTTGGGGCTTTATAAAGCTCAGTTCCTTTCTTGTTAATAAATAATATTTCGTGTGTTTCGAGATCGATAATTGAAACGCCAACATCCTGAGAATCTAATATTTCGCGAAGATATTCACTGTGGTCGCGTAATGCAATTTCCATTTGTTTGTGGCTTTCGATTAGACCAAGCAATATATCGAGCATTTCGTTGCCTTCTATTTCGTTGTGCTCCGTATGGTCGCTTTCGCCATATTTAAGTGAGGCAATGGCCATTTTTATTTTCGATACCAATGCCATATTAGATTCTGCACTCTCCTTTTCTTTTAAAAATGCTTCCCTCAGTTCCGATGAACTTAACTCCAGCGAATTTTGCAACAAACGGATGTCTTCGTCGTATCCGGTGTAGGTTTGCCTTACGAGATTAATAAATGCGAGTACATTTTCGGGCAAACCTTCAGTTGTACCGAACGATCTTTTGATCTGACGTTCAATAAGCTTATTCATGGGCCTAAATCTCTTTAAATATCGTAATAGTCATGGTTTGGTTATGTAGTTCGCAATTTTGCTCGAATGGTTTGGTCGGACAAATTTCGCCATACGAGTAAAACCCTGAAATCACAGTATTTCTGCCGAAAAAATCTTGTACTTGTTCAAGTTCCTCTTCCACACGTTGTTTGAGTACTAATTTACGCCCAACACAACTAATAAGAATTGCAAGATCCGGATTTGAGTCTTTCAGGCTTATGGCCGACATTTCGGCGGCACCAATGGCTCCGTCTACCAGTTTATCGAACGATGCACTCATCAACCGCACATATTCGCCTTCAGGTATATCGCCGGCAAAAGTCATACTACCATCATCTTCATTAACCGACAATATGGTTCGAACCAACGCCTTCTCGGGTTCCGAACCACGAATACTTAACGGGAACAACAATGCAGAGGCCGGTAATTGATTGGCGTGTTCACCAAGATATGTTTTGTAGAGTTCTAATGCAGGTTTTCCGTCGAGTTCAAAAAGCACATTGCCTTTAGATTTGGTAACCAACCGATCGACCCCAAATGACTCCCACCCGCCTTTGGAGCCATATCCGACACGAATATCCTTGCCATAAAAACCTACTGCAACAACTAAATTCGATTTTCCCGGGGAGTTATGAACCACCACGGTTTCGGAAAAGAGTGCCTGATCGCCTGCCAGGCCGCCGGAAACAGGCACACAAAAATTAAGTCCTTGATTTAAACCCTTGGTCAGTTCGCTTCCATTGATATTTAAGCCATCGCTGAGTACAAAAATATGTACTAAATCTTCGGCATAAAGGGTGGATGCAAGTTTTTTACCTATTTCGTAACTATCGCTTACCAAACTAACATCTTCGTGTACCACTTTTGTTCTGGTTTTTTCGAACAGAACGGCTGTACATTTTATGGTTCCATCATCTATTTGTGATCCGATTATTTCGCCGGAGGTTGAACAACCAACCACATCGGCAATGGGATAGTTCGAACGAACGGTATTAAAAACGTCCTCACTTTTAAGCAATTCTCTGTCTCCAAACAAAAATACAACTTGTGCATTATGCTGAATATCGCCTGAATTAAATTTTTGGAATCCTTTTTCGAGGGTATACGTACATTGCGATGTTTTCATAATATTCAATTTCAAGAAATCAAAAAATTAAATATATGAATTATATTTTATACAAAAAAGGTACGGATGCGTTGCACCCGTACCTTTTTTTAAATTTTATTTAAATTCAAGCTTCGCCATGGATTCTCAGATCCTTGACCTGAATTTGAAGTGTGGTTTTATTATTAAAATTGTTTTCCTCTATCGAATAGACCACATCGAGTTCGGTGTTTTGTTTGAGATGGCCGTTAAAATCGGGAAGACTGAAAGCGATGCCGGATATTGGATAATTCACGGAAAAATCGAGTAAATCGAGCTTTTGGTGTCCGTTTTCTTTTCCCACCAAACGCGAACCACCGGCATCGCGTACTTTCGATGTCATAAACACCGGCCGCATATTTTCGGGACCATAAGGTCTGAACCGCTCAAGAACACTGTAAAAACGTGGTGTAATTTCGGCGAAAGCAATTTCGGCATCGATGCTTATTTGTGGTATCGACTGAATATATGTAATATTTTCACTTACAAAATCCTCGAACCGTTGGATAAACTTATCGATATTTTCTTCCCTGAGCGTAAGACCCGCTGCATACATATGACCGCCAAAATTTTCGAGCAAATCCTTACACGACTCAATAGCACTGTAAAGGTCGAACCCGGCAACAGAACGAGCCGAACCAGTTGCGAAACCATTGGATTTTGTGAGAATAACGGTTGGCCGATAATATCTTTCGATGAGGCGCGATGCCACAATACCAATTACCCCTTTGTGCCAGTCGGGGTTGTACAAAACCGTCGATTTCTTTTCCTGCAAAGCAGGATTATTTTCGATAATGGCAATAGCCTCATCGGTTATTGTTTTATCGAGATCCTTCCGTTTTTGATTGTACTCATTAATTTCATCGCATTTAGCCTGAGCCGCGTCAATATCGTTGGCCACTAAGAGTTCAACAGCTTCGTTGCCGGTTTCAATACGTCCCGATGCATTTATTCGCGGACCAATTTTAAAAACAATATCGCTAATGGTTATTTCGCGGTCTTTTAGTCCGGCCGAATCCACAATGGTTCGTAAACCAATGCATGGCGAGTGGTTCAGTTTACGAATACCATAATAAGCCAGAATGCGGTTTTCGCCCGTTATTGGCACAATATCCGATGCAATACTAACAGCCACCAAATCGAGGTGTTGTTTCAGTTCATCAAACGGAATATCGTTACTTATTGCAAATGCCTGAAGGAGTTTGAACCCTACCCCACATCCCGAAAGGTGCTTGTACGGATAGGTAGAATCTTCGCGTTTGGGGTCGAGTACGGCCACCGCATCGGGCAAAGTATCGCCCGGAGTATGATGATCGCAGATAATAAAATCGATGCCCAATTCGGTGGCATATTTCACCTTCTCAACCGCTTTAATTCCGCAATCGAGCGAAATCATCAAGGTATAACCATTTTCGTGTGCATAATCGATTCCCTTGTACGAAACACCGTAACCTTCGGCATAACGGTCGGGAATGTAATAACCAATGTTGGATGTGTACTTCCTTAACACTGAGTAAACTAATGCTACTGATGAAGTGCCGTCGACATCGTAATCGCCATAAACCATTATCTTTTCCTTACGTCCCAATGCCTTATCCAACCGCGCTACAGCCTTATCCATATCGTTCATCAGAAACGGATCGTGTAAATCGTTTAAATCTGGCCTAAAGAACTTTAGTGCCGCCTCATATGTATTTATTCCTCTCTGAACAAGCAGACTACATAAAGTTTCACTAATTTTTAAATTCGACGATAGTTCATTAATTAACGTTTTCTCTTCATCAGATGGAGTGTTTACAATCCATCTTTTATTTATCATTTTGTTCTATTTTTTTTCTAACCAATTGTTTTTGTTTGCGCTATCAGGAAAGACAAAAAACAAAAACGGTTTGTAAAGATAGTATTTTATTTAGATTTAAAATTCCGATTGTACAGCACTACACGCTTTTTTGTTTTGGATTAATCATTTCAGATTATATTTATGTTTTACAACATAAATAAATGATAACAAAGGATATGCAAAAAAAAGCGCCACGTAATTACGAAGCGCCTGTTATATTTGGTTGAACCTAAGCTACAAAATATGCATCAGCCACTTTTCGGCCTCATTAGCCGGAATATCGGCACGTTGCGAATAATCGGCCAACTGATCGGCCCCAATTTTGGCAATGGAGAAATAGCCCGCATCGGGATGTGCAAACATAATACAGCTTACGGTGGCATTGGGATACATAGCCCCATGTTCGGTAAGCGAAATATCGGCCTGCGAAAGTTCTATTATTTTGTTGAGCCTGAAATTGTCGCTTTGGTTGGGCATGGAAGGGTATCCTACTGCCGGACGAATTCCCCGGTACTGTACCCTGAACAAATCGGACAGCGTGCAGTTTTCTTCGGGGGCATAAGCCCAGTATTGCTTGCGAACCCTTTCGTGCAGCACTTCGGCAGCCGATTCGGCCAATCGGTCGGTAAGTGTTTTAACCAAAATCGCACTATAATCGTCGTTTTCTTTTTCGAATTTTTCGATAACGGGTTCAATACCAATACCTGCGGTAACAGCAAATGTACCCAAATAATCGATTTTACCCGATGATAATGGTGCCACATAGTCGGCCAAACAGGCAAAACCGGCTTTCTCCTTTTCGAGTTGCTGACGTATAAACGGGAAATTTATAATTTCATTTTCGCGTGTTTCGTCGGTGTAAAAGCGGATGTTATCGCCATCGCTGTTTACCGCATGGAAACCAAGAATACCTTTGATACCGGGCAAACCGAGCGTACCCAAATAATCGAGCATGTCGTTGGCATCGGCATACAATTTTACCGCCTCAACCGCTTTGTCGTAATCTTCGGCGGGGTACGATTTCAGCCACTCATCGCGTTCGGCATCGGATGCAAACCGTTTGATGCCCTTGAATTTGCCCGGAATACGCCATGCTTTAAAAAAGAAGGCCCAATCGATGTATTTCCGCAGTTCTTCGAGCGTAATATCGTCGATAACACGGGTACCCAGAAACGTAGGTTTTACAATAACCTCGTCGCCGAAATCGAGTTTTACCTTGTTTTGGCGTGCTTCGGCCAATGGTACCAGAACCGCCTTCTTTTGGGTGGCGTATTTTTGACGCATGGCTTCGTATTCATCTTTAATACTTTGTCCAAATGTCTCTTTCGTTGCCGGATTGAGCAGGTGCGACACAATTTGGGCACTTTGCGAAGCATCTTTTACATACACCACCGGCCTGTGGTAGTTTTGGTCGATTTTAACCGCCGTATGTATTTTAGAAGTGGTAGCACCCCCAATCAGCAATGGTATATCGAACCCTTGCCGTTCCATTTCGGAGGCCACGTGGGCCATCTCTTCGAGCGATGGGGTAATAAGCCCGCTGAGGCCAATCATATCGGCATTTTCGCGTCGGGCTGTTTCCAATATTTTTTCGCAGGGCACCATAACGCCAAGATCGATTACCTCGAAATTGTTGCAGCCAAGGATTACATTTACAATGTTTTTACCAATATCGTGCACATCGCCTTTTACGGTGGCCATTACAATTTTTCCTGCCGACGACGACTCTCCCGCCACTTTTTCGGCTTCGATGTGCGGCAACAAAATAGCCACAGCCTGTTTCATTACGCGGGCTGTTTTTACCACCTGAGGCAAAAACATTTTACCGGCACCAAACAGTTCGCCCACCACATTCATACCGGCCATAAGCGGCTGTTCTATAATATCGAGTGCTTTGGGGTATTTTTCGAGTGCTTCGGCCATATCAACCGGTAAAAACTCCGAAATGCCTTTCACCAAACAATGCGTCAGGCGTTCTTCGAGTGAGCCGTTGCGCCATTCGTTTACCTGCACATTTTGTATGGCTGAACCACTGTTTTTTACCGTTTCGGCATATTCAACGAGGCGTTCGGTGGCATCGTCGCGTCGGTTCAGCACTACATCCTCAACAAGGTCGAACAACGGCTGTGGAATTTCGTCGTAAACCTGCAACATGGCCGGGTTCACAATACCCATATCCAAGCCTTCCTTTATGGCATGATACAAAAAGACCGAATGGATGGCTTCGCGCACCACATTATTTCCACGGAAACTAAACGACAGGTTGCTGATACCACCGCTGATTTTAGCATGGGGCAAATTTTCCTTAATCCAACGGGCCGATTCGATGAACTCCCTACCGTAATTGTTATGCAGTTCGATACCGGTGGCAATTGCCAGCACGTTGGGGTCGAAAATAATATCTTCGGGACGCATACCCACCGTTTGGGTAAGAATGCGGTATGCTCGGGTACAAATTTCCTTGCGTCGATCGAGGCTGTCGGCCTGACCCTTTTCGTCGAAAGCCATTACCACCACGGCTGCGCCGTACCGTTTTATTTTTTTTGCCTGAGCCACAAACTGTGCCTCGCCTTCTTTAAGACTGATACTATTGACAATACATTTTCCCTGCACACATTGCAAGCCGGCTTCAATCACATCCCATTTCGATGAGTCGATCATCACCGGCACCTTCGAAATTTCGGGTTCGGACATCATATTGTGCAGGAACTCTACCATTTCGGCTTTCGACTCCAGCATGGCATCGTCCATATTTACATCCACAATCTGGCCGCCGCTTTCAACCTGTTCGCGGGCTATGCCGAGTGCTTCTTCGTATTTTTTCTCATTAATGAGCCGAAGGAATTTTTTTGAACCGGCCACGTTGCATCGTTCGCCAATATTTACGAAGTTGGTTTCGGGCCTTATCTCCAGCGGTTCGAGCCCGCTAACCCGTGTAATATGGTCGCGAGTGGGAATGGTACGCGGTTCGGCCCCAACAACCAATTCGGCAATGGCCTTAATGTGCGCCGGCGTGGTTCCGCAACAACCACCCAAAATATTGACAAGTTTATCGGAAATATAGGGCGCGAGAATCGTTTTCATGTGTTCGGCCGTTTGGTCGTACTGCCCGAATTGGTTGGGCAACCCGGCGTTGGGATGAGCACTCACATAAAATGGTGCCTTGCGCGAAAACAATTCGACATATTGGCGCAGTGCATCGGCACCAAACGAACAGTTTGTACCAATGGAGAGCAACGGAAAATGCATTACCGAGGTTAAAAAGGCCTCCATGGTTTGCCCCGAAAGGGTTCGACCCGAAGCATCGGCTACGGTAACCGACAGCATGACTGGCAAACGTTTACCTACCGCTTCGAAAACCTGGTCGATGGCGTACAGAGCCGCTTTGGCATTCAGCGTGTCGAACACCGTTTCGACCAAAAGCAGATCGGCACCACCCTTAATAAGGCCGTGAATCTGTTCGGTATACGTTTCGACCAAATCGTTGAATGTAACACTGCGAAACGCCGGATTATTGACATCGGGCGAGAGAGAAGCCGTTTTGTTGGTTGGGCCAATTGAACCGGCTACAAAGCGCGGCTTATCGGGCGTAAGGGCCGTCATTTCGTCGGCCACTTTACGGGCGGCTTTTACCGCAGCAATGTTCATCTCTTCAACAATAGGTTCGAGCCCATAATCGGCCATCGAAATTCTGTTGGCATTAAAGGTGTTGGTAGAAATAATGTCGGCACCAGCTTCGAGGAAGTTGTGGTGTATAGACCATATAAGCTGCGGTTGCGAAATGACCAAAAGGTCGTTACACCCCTTTAGCGAGCTCGCATGATTTTTGAACCGTTCGCCGCGATAGTCTTCTTCGGTCAGCCGAAAAGTCTGAATCATGGTACCCATTGCACCATCCAGTACCAGTACGCGTTTTTTCAGAATTTCGCTGATTTGATTATTCTCTGTCATTATTATAATTTAATTTGGTGTGCAAAGTTAACAAAATGAGGCAAATCTGCCCCGGTATGTGGAATAAAAACAAATAAGATGTACCCTTGTTTAGCCGGTTTAGCCGTAAACTTAAAAAATATGGTAATTATTTTGAACAATTCTACATAACCTACCGTTTAGCTATCGGACCGGGCATTAATAATGTGTTATTGGGTATTTCGTTGTGTTTATTTTTTTAGGGTTTGCCCGGTCCTTTTTTCTATTTTATAAGTTTTGAACCAAAGAGCGCCAGCCATTAATAAATATTTAGATTTTGTGTTCAATTCCGCAAATTTCTCGCAATAAGGTTTTAACTTTGTATATCAATCAATAAATTAAAAAAAATGAAGCAGCTGATTTTAGTTATTTGCACATTGACCCTTTTAGCCGTATCGAATGCGGGCTATGGTCAATCCACCATCGATTCAACAGCTATTTATGTTGTCGAAAAGAACGATGGATCGGAATATGTTGGAAAAATAATGCATTCGGATGCTCGCGAAGTACTAATTGTTACGCCCGATCTCGGTGAAATGGTGATACCAAAGCACGAAATTAAAAGCATCAGACTCTCGTCGGATACCGAAGTGACCAAAGATGGAAAAATAAAGCAAAAAGAGCTGTTTGCCTCACGCTATTTTATAACAGCCAATGCCTTACCAAGTAACAAAGGCGATAGTTATGTACTGTTTAACTATTGGGGACCCGATTTTGAGTTTTGTGTAAAAAACAATCTTACCGTGGGATTAATGACATCTTGGGTGGCCATGCCAATCTTGGGCACTGTAAAGTATTCGATGCCATTGAGCGACAATGTACATGCAGCAGTGGGCACTATACTTGGTACAGGTTCGTGGGTTGAACCCAGCTTTGGAATAGCGGTGCCGTTTGCAGCATTAACCTTAGGCGACAAGAACTTTAACATTAACATTGCTGCCGGATATGGTACCGTATTTACCAAAAGCGAATCGCACGGTCAGTCGCTACTCTCTTTTGCCGGATATAAAAAAGTGAGCGACAAAATTAGCATCGTATTCGACTCGTTTATAATGCCAAATATCAAAACGACCGAGAATTCATACGATGGATTTGGTAATTTAGTTACCACAGAAAACACAAATAGCGTAATGCTGTTGGTCCCGGGCATTCGTTGGCAAACCTCACGGAACTCAGCCTTTCAAATGGGGTTTAGTGCAATTTCGGCCAATGGTAAATTTGCGCCGGTACCCATTCCGTTTGTACAATGGTTCCGTAAACTCTGATTATTCGGTTCAAAACACCAACAAAAGACGTTTTCTTACCACAGAAAACGTCTTTTTTTTATAAAAAAGCACCATGTACATGAACAAACCCGTACAAATGATGGTTTTAAAGGACAAAAAACGTAAATAATTAAAAACATAAAGAAATGGCAGTATTAGTTGGAAAAAAAGCGCCTGCTTTTAGCGAAGCAGCAGTAGTAAACGGTGGCGAAATTGTTGAAGGATTTTCGCTCAGCCAATATTTGGGCAAGAAATATGTAATTTTCTATTTCTATCCCGCCGACTTTACCTTCGTATGTCCTACCGAAATCATCGCTTTTCAAAAGAAATTAGCCGAATTCGAGGCACGTGGTTGCGCCGTGGTAGGTTGCAGCACCGACACCGAATTCTCGCACTGGAAATGGTTACAAACCCCGCAAAAAGAGGGCGGTATTAAAGGTGTAACCTATCCGTTGGTGGCCGATAAAGCCAAAACCATTGCCGAAAACTACGACGTACTCGCCGGCGAATACGATGTAAACGACGAAGGCGAAGCTACATTTAAAGGTGCGCCATTGGCATATCGCGGCCTGTTCCTTATTGACAAGGAAGGCGTTGTTCGTCATCAGGTGGTTAACGATTTGCCGCTTGGCCGCAGCGTCGAAGAGGCCATTCGCGTACTCGATGCCCTTATTTTTGTTGAAGAAAACGGCGAAGTTTGCCCGGCCGACTGGCACGCAGGCGAAGAAGGTCTGAAACCAACACAAGATGGCATTGCCGACTTCCTCGGAAAACATGAATAATTAGTGTTTACAGGGTTAATATGAAGGGGCCGTTTCCAATTATTTCGAAACGGCCCCTTTGCTTATACCATTAGTTGTTGTTTTTGGACGTGCCGCTCGCCGGAGGCTCCCGTCGGGCTTTCCGCTCATAGTCCTCGCCTCGCAAAGCTCGCCTGTGGGCTATACGCTGCAATCCCTCACGCTTGCGGTTAAGCAGGTAAAACCATTTTAAAAGCAGTAAATCCCATTTGAAGGTACAACTTATCTAAAATTTCCGAGCTAATTAACTCAATGTCGGAGAGGAAATCGTGCATTAATAATAGCTGAATTGCAACCAACCGGTAAGCGTTATTTGTGCATTCGCATACTGCTATCATGGCTTCAATAAGCGAAACGAACTCAAAAGTATTTAAGTTGGTTCGGCCATTAAAAAATTCGATGATCGAAAAATCTGCTGAATCAAGAACAATTAATTGTCGGGCCATCGGCTCATTCTCCTTAGCCGATATGAGTTTAATAATATGGCAATCGGGATATACTTGGCAAAAGCGTTCGTAGTCGTTCTTTCGCAATTTATTGTCCATGAGTTGCGACATAAAACTGAAATAGGGCACATCTGTATGCTGATTAAGGTATTGAATATACGCCTGTGCATATTTATTTCCATCACCCATATTCAAATTATGCATACTGTCAATGGCTTCGTTAATTTCAATGGTTTCGATATGATTGATGCCGGTGGTGCCAAATAACATCTCTTCGGGCAAATAAACCTGCATTAGGCGGAGGACTTTGATGTCACCTATCAAATCGTTCATTTCGTCAATAAGCATATCGGTGTCCAGAGCACTAATGGTTAACCGCAGCGCAGCGTCTCTCAAATGGTCTGGTAAACCGAGCTCTTGAGCCCTCGGGGCACGGGTAGAAATTATTTCGAAATCTTTGTCTTGTTGTGGATCATTTTGTCCGTTATAGCTATAAGAATCTACAATATTTCTACATGCTTCGTAATTTTCATCATCATCCATCGAAAACGAATCGTCCTCGTTAAAAACTTCAAAAATAAAGCCATCGGGACCTACTGTTTTTGAGAGATGCAATACCGCTTTTCGAGATTCCGAACGATTGTAAGGTCCTTCTATCACATACGGTTTTCCATTGCGACCACATTCAATTTCTATTAAAGGCACATCGTCGGTATCTTCATCGAGAAAATAGATGGCTGTATTCAAAAAGTCCTTATGCGCTTTAAACCCGTAATCGTTGGCAAATTCGTATCCGGCAAAAATGATATTGTGCGCTAAGCTGTAGTCGATAGAGATAAAATCGTTATCAAGTATTTTTTTTTTATAATCGCCAAAGTCTATTTGATCCTGGTTGTAATAATACCCTACATTTTTTACGCCTAGGCAGGCTAAATCGACCAAATACATGACGTAGGTGAGGTTATCATTGAGCTGTTTACGAGAAACAACCACGTTGGCGATTTGCGACCATTTCCAATTTTTGTTTACGAAGCACTCATAAACAGGCAATTGCCGTGCCTTGGTACGAATAAACTTTTCGGCCGAAATTGGCGCGCTTTGCGGATGTTGCTTTTTTTTCTTTGCCATTTGTTCTAATTAAAAACCCAAAAATACAAGACAATTACCTTTATGCAATAGCAGTAACCGCAAATTCCGGCATTATAATCCTAACAGGGTTCTAAACCGGGTAACAAAAACCTTGTCGGGATTCGAAACATAGATCAACATTGTTCATTCATGTTTTTTGTCGTATTATTGCAAATAAAAAGATATGGCATCGTATACTATTACAATTAAGGATAAGACTAATAAAACAAAGCATTTATTAGGTCTGATAAAGGAAATTGCAAAAACAGAGAATAAATATATATATCCATAGACGAAGTCCCTAACGACGAAACAGTAAAAGCTTTAAAAGACTCTAAGAATGGCAATGTTGTAAAAACAAAGCGTAAAAATGACTTTTTCGACAAATTAAATAGCTGATGTTTAGAAGCAATTTCACGAACAGATTTAAAAAAGATTACAAAAAGGCCATTAAAAGTCTATCGACTACGTGCGGATGGGTTCTCATGCCGATTTGTTTTGAAGTTAAATAAAATACCGCATAATCCTATTTTTTACATATTACGGTTCAACCAATAAAAAATAGAGACAACGGTATGCATACAACGGGCATATAGTATGTCGCTTTTTTAATTGAATGCCACAATTTTTGCGCAATAATTTGATTGAACACAACAGAAATCGACTCTTATTTGTTGAAATGCAGACATTGGAACACGACCATTGGATTGTTACCAATACGCAATCGGTACAATAAGCCATGCAGCCGATAATGGAAAAAATTATACCGGGATTTTAAATTTCATAGTCACCTCGCCAGTTTGTTCATTTACATCAATTGTGCTATCCTTAAAGCCTGCGGCATTGCCGGTTGCCATTTGAAAAAGCCCGGACAAGAACTGCATCCCATTATTTAATACCTCTTCCATCTGCTTGGCTTTTGATGGTTGCGCAACGTTTACATCAGCTTCCGATTCAACAGACACATCGACCAATGGGCCATTATTCTCACCGATGTCCTCCAATACAATTTCTTCTGTTGGTTCCTCTTCCGGTTCAGCCATTGGGCTAATTTCAAATACCTCTTCCGGAATAATCCGGTTTTCATTTTCATCGAACCCGGCCACCATTTCGGCAATTTGGTCAAGAAATTGCGAACGGCCTTTTTCCGAAAAATCGACAAAATCTGTCGGATTGTCGTTATTAAGTACGCCTTCGAACAAATTTTGTTTAACCAAAAGACCCGATGCAATGCGGATTTCGATGGAATTATTGGTGATAAAATTGTAGATATTCAGCTTTTTGCTTTTCTGTCCAAGTCTATCGATACGGCCGATCCGTTGGTTCTTTTTTGCCGGATTCCATGGTAATTCGAAGTTGATAAGTATGTCGGCCATTTGAAGATTTAACCCTGCGCCACCAGCTTCTGTTGACAAAAATACTTTGCAAGTGCTATTAGTTTCGAACCGTTTTATTAAACTTCCCCGTTTATTTACAGCCACACTACCATTCAGCTCTGCAAATCCGATATTGTTTTCGCGCAACATATTGCCGATGAGTTTATGAACCTTAACCCACTCCGAAAAAATAATTACTTTTCTATCACTATTTTGCAAATCGAGTTTCTCGAGTAATATATATTTTAGCTCATCTAATTTAGGCGAATCGTTGGTTGAATCGTCCAATAGGAACGTTGAATCGCACACCATACGCATATTGGCCAAAAGCATTTGCATTTTGTTTAAGTCGTATGGCGTAAGGAATTTTTTACGTATTAGTTGCGACAATGCCCTTGCGTTCGAATTGTGAAAATCGGCCTGCAGAGGGGTCATTCCAACAAATATTTCTTGTTGCTGAACCTGTGGTAACTCGTTAATAACCTTATACTTTTCTCTGCGAATGAGGAGTGTTTCCAATTTTTGTTTTAGCGACTGAAGGTTATAGTATCCGTTGATTTTGTTCTCTTTTTCGGGGTCGAACAAGCAGTGTTGGTACGAAAACTCCCATAGTGGGCCCAAAAACCGTTCGTCTAAAATTGAAACGAGCGAATAAAGATCGATTAACTTATTTTCGATTGGCGTGCCTGTAATAATGAGCGTATGCTTACTTCTAATCTGTTTGATGGCGTGCGCTGTTTTGGTAGCGAAATTTTTCACCCGTTGCGCTTCGTCTAAAATCACAAAATCGAAATTAGCTTTTCTTATGGCCATTTGGTCGCGCAATACCGATTCGTAATTAACGATTAAAAAAGTATTATTTGCCGTTTTGTATAACTGTTCGCGTTGTATGGCCGAACCTTCGACAATGGCCACCGACTCGTTTGTAAATTTTTCTATTTCGCTTTTCCATTGTGTTTTGAGTGAAGCCGGACAAACAATCAGCATTTTTTTAAACCCGAAAAGTTCTTTTTTCTGAATGGCTGTACCGATAGCCTGAATGGTTTTTCCAAGGCCCATTTCATCGGCAATTATGGCCGATTTGCGACAAGCAGCAAATGCAATGCCCTCTTTCTGATATGGATACAAAGTAGCACGGATGCCTGAAAAATCGGGTACGAAACTTTTTCGTGTCAGTGCTAACGAGCGTTCTTCCCACTCATTTTCAAGTTTTTCTATAACCTCGGGTCGAACCACAAAATGGTTTAATTGCTGAACATCGATAAGAAAATCAACGAATTCTTCAATTTTGTTGTCGTCGATAAATTGGGCTTTACCAAAATATTTTTCGATAATTGAAGCCGATTCGACCGATAGTTGGTGTGGGTAAAACCATGTAATGCGATATTCGTTTAACGGATCGAGGTATATTTCGATAAACGGACACGTTTGATCCAGCTTGTTTAGTAGTTTTGGATTGTTTTTCAACTCATTGAAAACAAACATAATATGTTTGGTTGTTCCCAATTTATTAAGTGCCGAATCTTTGCTGTTGCTATATCCGGTTTCGTTTTCGAAATCGCGCAAAAACACTTTGTATTTTACACCATTTTCGTTTGTAACAATATGGTCGCCATACTTATTTTTGGCATAGGTAACTTTGTATTTTGCAACCAATGCCTTTTGCATCCGCTCATGCAGCACCCGCTTAATCATGCCTTGCTGCGTGTATTTTTTGTGTTCCAATGGAACTTTGGCATCTAAAAGACTTAACTCATGGCGTAATTCGAGTAACGCGGCAAAACCAAATCGATTCCACGTTTCACTCGAAGATACAATTTTAAGATCATCACCAAATCCAATAAAATAGAGTGTTATTTCGTTGTCTTGCGACATGTCGGAAAACAGGAACTCAAATTTTTCGGCCGATTGCGTAAGTATCTGGCACTCGTTATTATTGTAAATTGATTCGCCAAAAGCCAATTCGAAACGATCGAGATCTAATTGCAATTTATGGATGGTTGCATTTATCGATTTTATTAAATTTTGCATATAAGTATCGTTACTTCAATTTTGCGATAAAAATAACCGTTTAATTTGAATTGATGGTAGTGCAGGAAAATTTCAATCATTTTTCCAATCACTTCTTGTTTCAATTCCTGTATTGAATTGTGTTTGGAGGGTTACCACAACAGGGCTTCAAATGCTAACCGTATGCGGGTTCATTCAATTCCGATTGTATCTTTGACATATTGGTTTCAGCTTTTTTGAAATAAAAACAGGCATAACAGATGTTGTGATTTGCTTTCAAATTGTATCTTTGACATATTGGTTTCAGCGCTGAAGGAATACGAGCAACTGAATAAGGTGTTGTGATTTGCTTTCAAATTGTATCTTTGACATATTGGTTTCAGCTTCAGGATTTGGCGACTTTGCTCAATACGTGTTGTGATTTGCTTTCAAATTGTATCTTTGACATATTGGTTTCAGCCCTACCCTTTTAAAGCGTGGGCGGATTCCGGTTGTGATTTGCTTTCAAATTGTATCTTTGACATATTGGTTTCAGCACAACGATTTGGTTGTTGGTAGAACCATTAGTTGTGATTTGCTTTCAAATTGTATCTTTGACATATTGGTTTCAGCGTTTCGGCCGGTTCGTCGTTTGAAAACGCCGTTGTGATTTGCTTTCAAATTGTATCTTTGACATATTGGTTTCAGCATTGTTTTACACAAAGAGTTGCATAATCATGTTGTGATTTGCTTTCAAATTGTATCTTTGACATATTGGTTTCAGCTTTATGGTTGTCAGAATGGTTATGGTTGTCGTTGTGATTTGCTTTCAAATTGTATCTTTGACATATTGGTTTCAGCATATGTTATTAAATGCACTTGAAGGCAAATGTTGTGATTTGCTTTCAAATTGTATCTTTGACATACTGGTTTCAGCGCAGCAATTGTACAAAACCGGCACCAAGTTGTTGTGATTTGCTTTCAAATTGTATCTTTGACATATTGGTTTCAGCAAAAACAAATAGAATATTGTTCGTATTGCGGTTGTGATTTGCTTTCAAATTGTATCTTTGACATATTGGTTTCAGCGCTTAAAGATCGAAACGAGAATAAGCTTACGTTGTGATTTGCTTTCAAATTGTATCTTTGACATATTGGTTTCAGCAAGGCGAATCTTTCAGAACAGGGAAAATCAGTTGTGATTTGCTTTCAAATTGTATCTTTGACATATTGGTTTCAGCGTTGCTCACGTGTGGAATCCGGTAAAAATGGTTGTGATTTGCTTTCA